>JAHRHW010000238.1 GCA_019100305.1 Candidatus Thiodiazotropha taylori
ATACAGGCCTGTGCCACTGAAACAGAGTAAGAGAAACAATGACAGGGTGTATTGGGCCACAATCCACTCCACGATGTTTAGGGACCTCTGACTCATCGTGATACCGGCAAATGTTTAATCCATCGACTTGATCAGTCTGGACCCCGATACCTTCAGGGGATGAAGCATGAATCAATCAAAGAGGTCTTTATTATTCTATTTTAGACCCACAGCCGGATCCGGGTGTTCCCTGGAACCGGTCAGTTTTGGGTGAATAGTTTTATACTTATGTTTATTAACTGTTTTTTTGTGATAACTAATCCTATACGGGGATGCAGATGCGTAGTATCGAACAGGTCAGGCTATGAAGCGATTTAATTTTTGTCCCCATTGCGGCAATGAGGGGCTGGTTTGGCGTGAAGGAAAACAGTGGTTTTGTAGCCAATGTGAATTTACCTACTACCATAACTCCGCCGCTGCGGTCGGCGCAGTTCTGAGTTTTCAGGATGAGATTCTGTTGACCGTGAGAAAACATAATCCCTGTCAGGGTATGTTCGATCTGCCAGGTGGTTTTGTTGACTATCATGAATCTCTGGAAGCGGCTCTGAGCCGGGAGATCAGTGAGGAGTTGAATCTGCTTGTCAGTGAAACCAGCTGGCGTTACTTGTTCTCTTATGGCAATCGCTACCCCTATGCCGATATCCAGTACTACACCACAGATGCGTTCTTTCTTTTACGACTGGAGGAGAAACCGGAGATTGTTGTTGGTGATGATGTGGCTGAAACAAGATGGATGAAAACCAATCAGATCGGGCTGGAGGATATTGGCCTTGAATCGGTGCGGAATGCTGTCGGACGGTTTATACAAACTGACTCATAAGTCATCAGAGCGGGGCACGGCGGATCGGTATGGTTGAATTGCTGAGCTCATAATCCGATTGATTTGAATGGGCGCCACTCAGAGTTAGCTTGTTGCAACGAAGAGGGATGAGTCCGGAACACTACGAAAATTGCCTCAGGAACGATATGTTCCAGCCACATTTTCAGCGCTTTCCGGGATCTCCAGATAGACACAGGTCAATTGCAGATCCTCATCGAAGCTGGTATCGCAATAGAGGCGATCACCCACCACAGGATATCCGATGCCACTCAGGTGTCTGCGAATCTGGTGTTTGCGTCCGGTATCGATCTCGACCTGGAGCAGTGAGCGGTCCTGCTGCGGATTGTATTCAAGCAGACTTACCCGGCTTATCGCCGGGCGGCCGTCGATCGGTTCCTCGATCAGGCTGCTGTTTTCATCGGCGATGTAGTGACCCACTACCCAGGCCTGATATCGTTTCACGATTTTTCGTTCGCGAAACAGCCGGGCCAGTTCTGTGGCCGTTCGTTTTCTATGAGCCAGAACCATCAGACCGTCTGTGGCCCGATCCAGTCGATGTACCAGAAAGACCGGTCGTTCAGGTTTCAGGTTGGTCTGCACCCATCGATCGATTGCACAGTGATCACCCCACTTGGAGCCATGGGAGAGCATCCCTTTCGGTTTGAACCAGACACTGAAGTCACCTTCATCTGCCACCAGGCGGGCTTCCGCCGGTTCTTCGGCCAGAACTTTTTCGTTGTGATAGAGGTGTAAGCGGTCACCTTGTTGCAGCCGGCTCTTGGCGCGTCGTATGCGCCGCACACCGCCGTCCCGTTCCAACCAGACGGCTCCCTTCCACATGGTTTTTTTGATGGTTTGACGGGAGAGGCCGCTGGCTTCGGCGAGTAATTCAACCGGATTTTCAGAGGGTTGATCGACGCTGATATGAAATTCGGAAACCGACATGGAGTGTGTGCAGATAACCTGGTGGGGCTTCTGGAGGAGCAGATCAGGTGGTTACAGGATCGTTAATCGATGGTTTAAGAGATCTTAGCATGCCTTTGGGTGAAGATGGTATTTGAGCAATTGGTGTTAACAGGCCCTAGAACGCCAACTCTGAATTTTCGTCAAGCAGGGATCTGAACTCGTCCAGGTCTAGTGCTGTTGAACGCTCTGTTGTTGAATCCAGCTTGTGTGATGACAGCGATTTGGAATCCAACCGCATCGTCTGTTTGATTTTTAGCAGTTCCAGATTATACAAGTAGTGACGATCCCTGATCAGCAGACGCTTATAGATGCGAATCATCCGCTCATCACTCGCGTTTTTTGGTGGTGTATGCTTGTCTATTTTCAGTTTTAAAACATCACACTGTTTCAATGTGGAGTTTGAGTAGGTTTCCAGATTGCTCATGGTTTCATCCCATATGGGCTTGGTCGTTAATTGTCAAACCTAAACAAGCTTCAGTTCTTGTCTAAGGAAGTAGGGTCGTAATACCCGGATTATGGTGAAATAGCAGAAATTATGCCAAGCAACTAAAAACAATCACTTACTACACCATGTTGGGTGATGTTGTAAAAGGATTCGACAGAATCGGATTTAATTTCCGATTGGTTGAGGGTCGGCTGTTTAGGTATGCTCAAGCGGTACAATATGAGGATTGAGTGTGGTTCTATGGAACCGGATTCCATCTCGATATTGGATTTCAATTTTTGCATTGATACCGCATGAAGTTCACAACCCGAGTGGAGGGTTGCTCTGTCCATAGACAAAAACTGAATCTCTGTGGTTTGTGGATCAGCTCTTACAATAGCCAGGCGTCAGCCACGAAAAAAGCAATCAACAGAGGGAAGAGTATTGAGATGAAAATACTACCGATCCCTGAGGCGATCTCCGTGCCGGTCAGAAACCAGGGCTGATCGTTCCAGCGCTCCAAGACATGATCCCGATAGTCTTTGTTGAAGAGAAATTTCCAGCCTACCAGGTAATCGATATAGCGGGTGTTGCGGTAGGGGCGTACAGCGTTAGAGTTCATGGTCTTTATCTCTCAAATCAGCTGCTGCGACTTAATGTCGGCTGAGGAACTGTGCGGCTGGTTACCGGCCGGCCTTCAGAGGCGTCAAGCGGTGGGGATCAACCAGTCGGTTTGATACACCAATATAATCTCAAATAAAGATTGCAGGATTATGACTCTAATGTTACGAAGAGGGGTATGTGGTTGTATTTCAACGTCTTTACTCGATTGTAGCTGAATACTGCAGAATAGATTTTCGTGATTTTTCAGGCTGATATCCGGATATCTTTATTACCTGGGTCCAGCACTGGGGATTTCCTCCGATCCATTTAAGGTGTGCGCCTAAAACCAGATTGGTTTTAGCTGCATTTACCATTATGCAATACCAGCTCTGGTGCCTGTTATCAGGGTTCTGATTGGATTATGGCGGTCTGTTATGAAGGTGGGTTGAAATCAATCTGAATCGAATCTGAATCCAACTGCCGACACTCTCCGTATAGGTTATTGAAAGCTGAAACAACAGTACTCAATATTCAAACCGAGGAGATATAAGATGAAAACATTAATCGTCACTGCAGCAATGATTCTTTCGACCAACCTGTACGCCAGTCCTTTTGATGTGACCGGCCAGAACCCGGATCTGTATGACGGCCATGCAAATTCCACCATGCTGCCGACCGCAGTTCAGCCTGGAATCGGCGACTCATACGGCAGCTCCATTCTTCACTCCGGTGGCTATGCCAAGACCAGCCATACTGCGCAGCGTGGTATCGATGAGGGTTACGGCAGCGTTCTGATCGATGTGGGCACTCCGTTGAATTGGTAATGTCCAAGCATGAGAACTCTGGGTTGCGGCCTTGCCGTACCCCAGGGGGAATGAGCAGGATGAGCAAAGGACCAAGGTATTGTGTCTGTCATGAGGTGGCGAGTCTGGTGATTCTCGCTGCCAAGTAACAGGCAGGATGCCCCTTGCTCATGCTATGAATTTGTGTTGGCAGGCCCTAAAACACACTCTCTGTGTATTCATTTCAAGAGGTCTATTGTGCAGCCTCAGATACCTGTCCTACTGGCCACACTGTCCATCATGTTGTCGTCCTGTGCCGTTGTCGATAACAAAACGACACAACAGAACCGTCTGATCCCGGAAGCCGGCATGGCTCAAGTGCGATCCGAGACGATGAAGCTTATCGAACGGATGCTCGAAGAGGAGTTTGTTCCCGGCTTGAGTGTTGCCCTGGTTAACAGGGAGGGGGCTTTGTGGCTGGAGGGATTTGGCGAGTCAGACAGTCGCTCAGGGAGTTTGGTAACGGCGGATACGGTATTCAGGGCAGGCTCTCTGAGTAAGCCGGTAACCGCACTGGGGATTATGCAGCTGGTGGCACAGCAGCGTGTCGATCTGGATGCGCCTCTGAGTGAACAGTTGACCCAATTCTCCATTCGCCGCCATGAGTCCTCAGTCATGCCGGTTACCCCTCGTCAACTGCTGAGCCATCGCAGTGGCCTTCCCAGTGATCTGCGTAAAGGGATGTATACCGACACCTACTTTACCCAGGTCACTGGACTGCTCAGTAATGAGTATGCGGCCTATCATCCTGACAAGGTCTACAGCTATTCAAATCTCGGCTATGACCTGTTGGGCCATCTGATTGAGATCGAGACCGGAAAGCCGTTTGCCGAGCAGATTGAGGAGAATCTGCTGAAGCCCTTGGCGATCAATGACAGTGGCTTCCAACTGACCGATAATATGCAGCAGCATCTCTCGGCCGGGCATCTGGATGGCCAGGTAAGGCCGATACCGCCGCTGCGTGACATGCCCGCATTGGGACTCTATCTGTCCGCCCGTGATGCGGGTCGATTGCTGTCGGCGCTGCTGCGCCGGGAGGTGCCAGGCATACCGGCAGATCTATTGGAACAGATGTGGACACCCCAAACGGTCGATGGCCAGATCTCACTGGGAGTCTCTCCCGGACTGGGCTGGTTTCTTCAGGAGTATCCGAAAACCGGTCGGCAGGTACGTCACGGTGGCAGCACCCTGCTGTTTGGTGCTGAGATGGTGATCCTGCCGAAGCATGATCTGGGGGTGGTTGTGCTGGCCAATGGTGCTGGCAGCAATCGTATGGCGCGCGAACTCGCGGCAACCATCCTGGGGCTTGCCCTGACTGCCCAGGGTGGTGCTGGATCGATTGAGGTGGCACAGCTGAATGAGCAGGATGCCTCCGGCTATGAAACCCCTTCGGGCGGTTATGCGACCGATCTTGGTCTGTTGATGGTCGACCCGGAGCGACCCAGATTATGTGCCTGTATTATCGAGCGCATTCTCGACCTGGTCCGATTCGATGATGGCAGCCTGGGTTTGACTCAACAGAGTATCGACAGTCTGCCGGATGGCTATCAGGTGCTGGGTGATCTGCGTTTCAGATCACGTCAGATGAACGGTATGGATGTGTTGGTGGCCGATCGGCAGGGTGAGGAGATTCTGCTCGGGAACAAGATTGAATCGGACCCCTGGGAGTCGGTTTGGCGTCAACGTATCGGAAGTTATCGAACCATCAATCCCGACGGTGATTTTTCCATCCAGGATCTGCAGTTGAGTGAAGAGAGTGGTGTCTTGTGTCTGCACTATCGGGCACCCCACCTGAGTCAGAGTCTGGTGCGTTTGCCGCTGCAGCCTGTTTCGGAGAATGAAGCGGTGATTCAGGGCTTTGGCAGGGGGCGGGGAGAGACCGTGCAGATTGTGACGGTGAACGGCAAGCAGTGTCTTAAGTTCTCGGGTTTCATGGGAGAGCCGGTTGAATAGCTTGCACCCGAATGCGCATAGAATGATTCGTGGTTTTTACGAATAATTGCAATAAAAACATATTGTTAGTCGCTTATTTTAGGCTCCTGACAAGGTCTAAGGAAGAATAGGGATTGAGTTCCCCACAGAGGCGTCACACTTGTTACGCCAAGCCGCAGCCAGCCGAATGAGTAACCGCTGAACAGATCGGTGGCAGGCATTTGCCCTGATGCCCGGTTGTTGAGCTTGCTGTGCAGGCTTCCGGTCAGTACCCTTGAGGATTGGTTTCAATCCCTCGGAGGGGGCAATGGCGAATGGGGATATAGATCAGCAGGATGCGATTAAGCAGCGCAATCAGGAACTCGAAGCGCTGTTGGCTGCCTGTGCGTTAAACGATCGTAAGGCCTTTGCCCGATTATATCGGATGACATCGGCGAAACTGTATGGCGTGGTTCTGCGTATATTAGTTAGGGACGAGTGGGCGCAAGACTGTTTACAGGATGCCTACATCAAGATCTGGAACAATGCTGACAGCTATCGGGCTTATTTGGCTGCGCCGCTGACCTGGATGTCGACGATTGCAAGAAATCAGGCGCTGGACCTGTTACGCAAACGTAAACGGGAAGTCATGGAGAGCGACGACAAGGGCTTGCCGGAGCAGGTGGATGATGCACCCTTGCCGCTGGATGGGCTGACCAACAGCGATGAGGGCAGACGCTTGGAAAGGTGTCTGGGTGAATTGAAGGAGCAGCAGAGGCAGGTGGTTGTTTTGGCCTATTTTAAGGGATTGACCCATGATGAATTGGCGTCCCATACGGATACACCGCTTGGTACGGTTAAGACATGGATACGTCGTGGTTTGAATCAACTTAGGAGGTGTCTGGAAAATGATGCCTGAAAACGAACATTACGATAGCACGACACAGGCCGGTGAATATGTGCTCGGAACCCTTGAGGGTGAGGAGCGGGCAGAGTTCGAGCGGCGGCTGCGTGACGATATCAGGCTGCAGGAAGAGGTCGAGGCCTGGCAGCAGCGTTTTGCGCCGATGCTTGAGGGTATTGATCCGGTCTCGCCACCGGATGCGGTGTGGCAGGCGGTGGAAACCCGTCTCACCGATCATGAGCAGAGCGACACCCAGACCACCACTGGAACCAACTTCTGGGACAGCCTCAGTTTCTG
>JAHRHW010000239.1 GCA_019100305.1 Candidatus Thiodiazotropha taylori
CGGCAGCACTATATCGATGAGCGCTTTTTTGAGTTTGCAGAGCCAGGGCCGGAAGTGCTGAGGAATGACCCCTATCGTGATACCCACAATGTATCGATGATGGGGCAGACCTGGTCGTCGACGGAGTATGTGGGAGAGATCGCACTCAATCCGGATACCACTCACTATTTTTTCTTCAACTTTCTCGATGGCCGGATCAAGGCGGCCCCTGGGCAGGGGCATAGTCGCCTCTTCTACCGGTGTGTCAGCGGTGAGCCCTGGGGCGACAATCTGTTGCAGGACAACCGCAACGGAACGGTGACCGATGCGGCGATGGAACTGATGTGGCAAGCGAGCGATGATGGGCAACCCCGGGACTGGTCCCAGGCGCTAGCCTACTGTGAAGGCTTGGAGCTGGCCGGATATCGGGATTGGCGACTGCCGAATATCAAACAGCTGCAGACCCTGGTCGACTACCGCTACAGCGAGCCGGCGATCGATCCTAAGCTCTTCAGTCAACAGGATAAGGCGGGCTGGTTCTGGTCATCCACCACCCATGGGGAGAATCCTGCCATGGCCAGTTACATCTGTTTCGGCCCCTGCACCTCGGTGGAGGGCGAGGATGTACATGGCGCCGGAGCACAGCGTAGCGATCCGAAAACCGGCAACCCGGCCCGCTGGCGGGCAAGGGGAGGGCAGCGGGATGAAACCCGGATCTTCAACTATGCCCGTTGTGTGCGGGATGCCGGAAGATAAAAAAGTCCGCAAATAAACGCGAATAAACGCAAATGTAAAATCGGTGTTGGCGTGATTGCCAGATGCTCGGAGATGTCCCTGTACGCCTTATATCAGGAAAACAGCTTTTCCACGGTTTTCATGGGTAGGAAGAGCTGGATATGGCTGTTGTGCCGGTCCAATACCTGGAATCCGTATTGCCCATAGAAACTTTGTACTTCTTCAGTCAATGCATCCACGATCACCGCGTAAGATGGCAGATGTGCATTGATTTCAAGGCAATGTTGAAGCACCCTGATCAATGTCACCTTGCCAAGCCCCTGTCCTTGAGACTCTTTATGCACGGCCAGTTGTGCCAAAAGCAATACTGGCACAGGATATCGGGGAAGCTTTTTGACTAATGTCGGGGGAAGTGACTGCCGCTCGATTTGAGTATGGGAGAGGGTGTAGTAGGCGCAAATGGCCGCTTTTTCTCCTGCGACTGCATTGGCGGGCAAGACCATCGTTTTGCTAACCCCGGCCGCTCTGTGGCGAGCGGCTGAGCGCCGGATAAATTCGTTCAACAAATTTATGCCACAGTCGAAGGAAGTGCGCTCATGTCGTGTTTTATCAAGCTCTACAAATCGTGATTTAGGTTTCACCTGATACCGCGCTCTTTTGCATAATCCTTTGCCTCACGTAGCTTTCGATTTGGTTCTTCAGCTGCTTCACAAGCGCTCATAAAGCGGTCGAAAATGTCGTCTTTGACCGCTATGGATTCATACTCACTGATCACTCGCTGAGCATCTTTTTCAATCAGACGAACGATATACTCAGTCAGGCTCTTTGTGCCTGATAGCGCTGCCGCCTTCTCTGCCGCTGCCTTGATCTCATCGTCAATGCGCATATCAATGCGTGATGTGGCCATTTTCGCCGTCTCTCTCAGTGCTTATCCGGTGACTTAGTAGCCGGATTGGTCATATCTAGCACACTAGCACTCATTACAGAAAATGTACAGCGTATTTCCGTACAATTGAGCAGTGGTTCTAACTATTGAGTGTTGACCCACAATCTATTTTTCATAGGTACGGCAACGATGAAATGATACCGATTGGGAGAGTTGTCATTTGCGTTTATTCGCGTTCATTTGCGGACTTATGAAATCACAAGACCAGTTCGAGTTTGTAGCCGATTCCGTAGATGGAGCGGATGATCTCTTCCTCGGGGCTGACCGCATTGAGTTTTTTACGCAGGTTCTTGACGTGGGTGTCGACAGTGCGATCGCTGACCACCCGCTGGTCGGTGTAGAGGTGATCCATCAACTGGGTACGGGAGAAGACCCGGCCTGGTTGATCCGTGAAGGTCTTGAGCAGGCGGAACTCAACCGGCGTCAGTTCCAGGGTCGCACCCCGGTAGCTGGCCGAAAAACGGCTCTCATCAAGCTCCATGCCGGCGACGCTCTCTGCCCGATCTTTCGCTGGTTGCAAGCGCCGCAGAATCGCTTTTACCCGTAATACCACCTCCCTCGGACTGTAGGGTTTGCAGATATAGTCATCGGCTCCCAGTTCAAGTCCGAGCAGCCGGTCGATCTCTTCCACCCGAGCGGTCACCATGACGATCGGCAGATCGGAGAATGCCCGGATCTCCCGGCAGATCTCCAGGCCATCCTTACCCGGTAGCATCAGGTCGAGCAGTATCAGGTCGGGTGGATTGTCGCGCACGGCTTCCACCACCCCGCTGCCCTCTCTCATGGCATCGGTGAGAAAGCTGGCTGCCTTCAGGTAGTCTTCCAGCAGGTTCGCCAGGGCAGGTTCGTCTTCAACGATCAGGATACGGCTTGGCTCACTCATCAATCGGGTTCTCAGCCGGAAGGGTGATATGCATGCGCACTCCACCCAGGCGTGAGGCCTGGGCAATGATCTCGCCCTCATGGGCGCTGACAATGGTTTTGCAGATGGCCAGGCCAAGTCCGGCGCCGCCACGGCTACGGTTACGGGATGCCTCCACCCGGTAGAAACGGTCAAACAGTCTGGGCAGCTCATGCTGGCTCACACTGGGGGCTGAATCCTCCAGGTTGATGAAGATCCGCTCTCCCTTCCGGTGTGTGGTGAGTCGGCATTCACACCCGCTGTCAGTATAGCGCAGGCTGTTCTTCAGCAGATTGTCGATGACCTGCCGGAGGCGTCGCTCATCACCGAAAACTGCCAGTCCTTCGTCAATCTTGGTTGAGAGTAGAATCTGTTTGTTACCGAATTGACCTTCGGCAGCGTCACAGGCCTCCTGAATGATCTCGGAAAGGTCGATGATCGACTTTTGATAGGTCAGGGCGCCCGCATCCACCAGGGCCAGATCATACAGGTCGTTGACCAAGCGGCTGAGCACCATCACCGTATTGTGCAGTCTGGCCATCTGTTGTTGATCCAGAGGGCGTACCCCGTCCTGAATCGCTTCGATGTCACCGCGAAGGATCGACAGGGGTGTACGCAGTTCGTGGGAGACATCGGCCATGCTTTGACGGCGCAACTGCTCATTGTGCTCGAGCACCTTCGCCAGAGTGTTGAAATCGTTCACCAGCCGGCCCAGTTCATCGCGGCTCTGAGGTTCGAGACGGATATCGAACTTCCCTCGGGTCAGGGCGTGGGCCCCCTCGGCGATCGCTTTCACCGGCTTCAGCAGGTGACGCCCAAGGGGGATGCCGATCATCAGTGCCAGCAGCAGGGCGCCTCCGGCAATCGGGTAGATCGCCTCAAGTTGTTGGTCACGAAAACGCCGGTCAAGATCGCTTTCCGGGACCGGCAGAGGGCTCAGGCTCAACCAGCCAACGGTACGCTGATCCAGCTGAATGGGACGTAGCAGGGCTTCACCCGTCTCACTGGGTGGGCCGATGATGTTGTGCTTGTTGCTATCGAGCAGCCGCAGTCGGGTGCTCAGGCCGGTCTGATCCTGGGGCGCCAAAGGAGGTGCAAAGGGTTGTCCGGCTGGTGCTGTTGTCGGTCGCCGGTTCACCGGCGGGATTGGCGGCTGTGCCACTCTGGAGATCGGCAGATACTCCATCCAGGCTTCGTGGTTGCCACGCAGGAAATCCCAGGAACCGGTGACCCGGTAGGTGGCGCTCAAGTCAGCTAGCGTTTGATCGAGTCGCTCCAGTTCCAATTCAGTCAGATAGCTGATGAAACCTTTCTGAAAACTCCAGTAGATCGCTGTCGCCATGGCGGCGACGAGCAGGACACTGGTAAGCGATAGAACCGCGACGAGTTTGCCGGTGATATTTAACTTCATGCCTCTATTCTGGTATGCATCCGGACGGGATGCGACCGCTCAAACCATTCTTCACAATATCTCCTTATTGGCGCCACAGTTCCTCACATTTGTCGGCATATTCTTACTCTCAAGGATGGCATATCAACACAGAGTCAGAAAAATGCAAACCAACGGCATACAAATGAATCGATCAACAGATGGAACAGAACTCGGGGGATCGGCCGATTCAAATCGGCTGAAGAAAAGTAACCTCAGACTGGTTAAGGATGAGGCTCAGACGTTTCAGTCAGACCAATCTCCCAATAACGCTCTGCATTCAGCAAAGCCTGATCAGAGATTGCAAAACCGGATTGATGAACTTGAGAGTCAGGTCGAGGTACTGCAGCAGCAGCTGGAGGTTGAGCGCCGACATGCCCAGATCGATCCGCTTACCTCGATTCCCAACCGGCGGGCTTTTGCGGCTCGTTTGAAGTCTGAAATTGCGCGAAGTGAACGCAATGGTTCGCCTTTGTCACTGGCAGTCTGGGATATCGACCATTTCAAAAAGATCAACGACAACTATGGGCACCCTTTTGGTGATGATGTGATCCGCTGTGTCGCCCAGGTGATTCAATCCCATCTGCGGGAGAGCGATTTTAGCGCCCGTTACGGCGGTGAAGAGTTTGTCGCTCTGCTGCCGGATTGCGATGCTGAAGGAGCGCGGGTTCTGGCAGAGAAGATCTGCCAGGTGATTCGGCAAAGTGGTTGCTGTCTCGATGCGCTCGATTTCAATCTGACCGCCTCTTGCGGTATTGCGACCCTGTATGGTGCCGACAGGGATGAGACACTCTTCAAGCGTGCCGATGATGCTCTATATCGGGCCAAGCTAAGTGGCAGGAATCGGGTTGTCGCAGAAAATGATTGATCGCATTGAATGCCAGACAAACGGACAGTTTCAGTTGAAACAGGTTTACAGACACCATGAAAGCGCTCATACAATCCAGTAAAGCAACCGTTATCTTTGCTCTGTGGATCACGCTGCTCGCCGGCTGTGGTGGTGGGGGTTCCTCATCCGAGGAGAGCTCCGCTGATACAACCGTTGAGGGCAGTTCCCAGCAGGGTTACACCCTCTACGCCAGGCTCGACTCAACCACCACCTATCTGATGGATAACGACGGTAATCCTGTACATAGCTGGGCCAGTGACTATCGACCGGGAAATGCGATCTATCTGCTGGAAGACGGCTCGCTGCTGCATACCGGTAATCTGGCTAACAGCCGCTTCGATGCAGGGGGTGCTGGCGGTATCGTACAGACAATCGACTGGAATGGAGATGTCACCTGGGAGTATACCTATTCAAGTACAACCCACCTGCAGCATCACGATGTGGAGATGCTGCCGAACGGTAATCTGCTGATGATCGCCTGGCAGTATAAGAGCGAGGTTCAGGCTCTGGAAGCAGGGCGAGATCCTGCACTCCTGTCAGAAGGGGCATTGTGGCCTGACAGTATCATTGAGGTCGAACCAAGCGGCAACAACAGCGGCACGATTGTCTGGCAGTGGCATATCTGGGACCACCTGATACAAGACTACGATGCGAGCAAGAGCAACTACGGTGTGGTTGCCGATCACCCGGAATTGATCGACCTGAATTTTGCCATCAACAGTTCCGCAGACTGGACCCATATCAATGCGGTGGACTACAACGCGGAGTTGGATCAGATCCTCCTCACGGTGCATAACTTCAGTGAGATCTGGGTCATCGATCACTCTACTACCACAGCAGAAGCAGCCGGTCATAGTGGTGGCGCCAGCGGTAAGGGTGGGGATCTGCTCTACCGATGGGGTAACCCACAGGCGTACGATGCGGGCACAGCCGATGAACAGATGTTGTTCGTGCCCCACGATGGGGAGTGGATCGAAGCGGGTTATCCCGGTGCGGGCAACATTATCATTTTCAATAATGGGGGAGGTCGGCCTGAGGGCAACTACTCCTCCATCGATGAAATCACTCCTCCCCTGGAAGCGGATAACAGTTATACCCTGGCATCCGGTGCCGCCTATGGGCCGAGTGGTTTGACCTGGGGTTATACAGCAGAAACTCCGACCGATTTCTATGCCCGGAATATCTCCGGTCAACAACGCCTGTCGAATGGTAATACATTGATCTGTGATGGGCCGAGCGCCCACTTCTTCGAGGTCACCGAGGTGGGGGAGACGGTTTGGGAGTACACGGATACGGGGTCGGTCTTCCGTGTTGAGCGTTATCTTGCCAGTTACTCCGGATTTGATGGTACAGCGTTGGATGATGAGGCATCCAACCAGGCCCCGACAGCGGATGCCGGTGGGCCATACAGCGGGGATCTGGGTACCCTGATTGCGCTGGACGGCTCCGCCTCAAGCGACGCGGACGGTACCATTGTCAGCTATGTCTGGGATCTCGACAATGATGGTCTTTTCGATGACGCAAGCGGATATACAGCCGAATTTCCGGCAAACGAGAGCGGCAGTTTTACCATCGGATTGCTGGTCACCGATGATTCAGGAGCAGCCGGTAGCGATACCGCTACGGTTACTGTTGATGCTGACAGTGAAAACGCTTCAGTTTCTGGCTACCCCATAGTCGATACCGGGCAACAGGTTTTCTTCGACAACGGTTCGGAAATCTCCACACCGGCTTCACATGAGACATTCTATGGTCAGGATGCACAGTTCAATGGTAATCAGCCAAGTTATACCCTCAGTGATGACGGTCTTACCGTTTATGATAATGTCACCGGTCTGACCTGGACCCGGAGTGGCGATCTTGACGCCGACGATGATATCGACTCAGACGATAAGCTCACCTTTTCTGAAGCGCAGAG
>JAHRHW010000240.1 GCA_019100305.1 Candidatus Thiodiazotropha taylori
GTTCATTTTATTCTGGCCGGTTACAAGGTGGTCATTACTGTTTACAGACTGGTGATAGCCCCAGCGCTCTGAAAAATGAACCATACAATAGATTGAGTTGAGCATCTATTACATTAGGATTGCAGTAGGCCGGTATGCTCTGTAAGCCGGTCAGTCCTGGGGAAGCGACCATTCAAAGCGTGAAACGTCGATAGAGAGTGAAAGTGTCAGTTGAGGCGGTTGAGTCGATGCAGGGGCTTGGTCATTCGCTTATGAGAGTGGGCTGGTTTAGGGGTTAAGTTCCTGAATTTTTGAAAATTTAGCCCATAAAGGGTGTAATAATAGAATTAGTTTCCCAAAATGTTGCATTATTGATCTAATACCTACGCTCAGCTTCAGTCTGTATTATGGTTGCCGATATGTAGAAACTATTGATTGGACAGGCACTTGGTGCTAGTTTTTGAATAGCGTATCCAATCATCATGTAGAATGCCCTATAATGAGCAAGGTTCTTTTGTGAGGCCATTCTCAGACGCTTAACTTTTACTGTCATAGCCTCTTATTAGGTGCGGGCTAAAGGGAACTTGTAAGCATTTGCTTGGGTAAGTGTGGGTTTTTTCAAGTGATTTTAGATGCAAAGGCAAGACAACATTATTACATTCGGCTCTGCTGTGCCTCATCAGAAAAACATTTCGCTGAATGCTAACGGGCGAAGGATTTCGTCTGAGTGCCGTAATCTGGTCATCAAGGCCATCCCCAAGTTAATGAACGATTTGTTCGAGAATCTGGACGATTCTCTCTATGAAATGGCGAACAAATCGGATAATAACGCACTGCAGAATATCTATTTCGATTCCATGAGAGAGCTGCGCAAACAGCGCGCTGGAATCGATCGTGCCTTCACCCAGGAGCTGCTCAGCATCTACGATCGCTATTGGCAGACCGGTGAGATCCATATCAATCAGCCAACTCTGGACGAGTTGAGCCGCGACTCAGAGATGTCGCTGGTGGAAAACGACGATCTTGAAGAGTCTCTGGCGATAACCAATATGGTCAGCAAATCGGAAAGCCGGTTTGCCCGGGAACTCTATGCCATGGGGCAGCGATTCGCGTTTATCATCGGTGGTGGCAATATCAATGAGCAGATCGCCCAGCGATCCCCACTGGAACCCGGTGTTGTCTGCAACGCATTTCAGTTCGCAATGTCGAATGTGCCGGTTGAGCTGCCGGTCAAGCTGGTTGTTTACAAGCTTTTTGACCGCCATGTGATGCACTATATCGGTGGTCTGTATGATGAAGTCAATCTGTTGCTGGGCCGCGCCGGTGTGATACCCAAGTTGACTCCGAAAGTGCGTCGTAATCCGATTGCTCCGAGTATGCGGGGTGATGCGGGTGAAAGTTACCTGGCGAGTGACTCATCCTATGTTTCGACCGCTCCGCCTACCGGCTACCCTGAGAGTCAGATGAGCTCGAGCGGCAGTGAAGTGCAGGCAGAGGTTTTCGCCACACTGCAGCAGTTGCTGGGCACGCGTCGTGCCAGCAGCGGAAGCAGTATGCTAACGTCCAGCCTGATGCTGACAACGCCAAACGGCAATATCCCGGTGGTCGATACCGGTGAGTTGCTGGGTGCCCTTTCAGCGATTCAGCAATCCAATGTGGTGATGTTGCCGCAAGGCCGGCGGATCGATAAAACCCTGACTCCGGAAGAGATGCGCACCCGTCTGGTAACGGATCTGAAGATCGCCAAGGATGGGCAGCTGACCCGATCCCTGGGCGATGCGGACAACGATACCATCGATGTCATCTCCATGTTGTTTGAGTTCATCCTCGATGACTACAGCCTGCCCGATGCAATGAAAGCCTTGATCAGCCGCCTGCAGATCCCGATGCTGAAAGTGGCAATCATCGACAAGAGTTTCTTCAGTGAAAAGGTCCATCCTGCGAGAAGATTATTGAACTCTCTGGCCCAGGCGGCGGTAGGCTGGAATGATACCGGAGACCGGGTCAACGACACCCTCTACACCAAGATCGAGTCGACCATCAAACGCATACTCAATGAGTTTCATGATGATCCGGAGCTGTTTGCCGAACTGAATGACGAGTTCTCGAAATGGTGGGAGAAAGAGCAGCGCGGTGCACAGATTGCCGAAAAGCGCACCAACCAGATCACCAAGGGCAAAGAGCAGTTGAAATCTGCCAAGCAGATTGTCTCCGAAGAGCTCAATCAACGTTTGCGTACCCAGAAGCTGGTACCACAAGCGGTGATGTCGATCCTGGAAGATGGCTGGAAGGATGCGCTACTGCTGATCTATCTTCGTGAAGGTGATCAGAGCCCGGACTGGACCGATGCGCTGGAGATCGTCGATCGGTTGTTATGGAGTGTGCAGCCGAAGTCAGAGTATGGTGAACGCCAGCAACTGCTGCGCGGTATTCCTGAGTTGTTGCGCAATGTACGCGAACGTCTGAATAGCATCTCTTTCGATCAGCACAAGATGGCCCGTCTGTTCAAGGAGTTGCAGAATTGCCATATCCAGGTGTTGCGCGGTGGTGACGGCAGTCAGATGAACACCACCGGAACCCAGCCTGTCAGTCAGTATGAGATTCATTTTCCGGACAGTCAGCTGACCTCCGATGACAACAGTCAGTTGCAGGAAATGGCCGATGAAGCAATCTCCGACAGCGATGAATTTTCAAAAATGGCCAACGAACTCGAACCAGGCATGTGGCTTGAGATGGCGGATGGTCCCACCAAGGTCCGTGTCAAACTCTCCTGGAAGAGCAAGGTGACGGATACCTATATCTTTGTGAATCGCAAAGGTATGAAAGCGATGGAACTGACATCAGCCGGTGTGGCGAAGCAGTTGCGTGAAGGCAGAGCCAAAATGGTCGAAGTCTCATCCACACCGATCATGGATCGAGCTCTCGATGCCATGCTCAGTGCGCTGAAGAATACCGACGCTTCATCCGCTTCTGCCTGAAGCGGTAATCACTTTAATGAATATAACTTCTGCCTGCACCCAGTAGGCGGGCAAGCTCTGGCTGAAAGTAATATAATGCTGGCCAATTAAGTTGGGCCCGGCGATTGTTAACGGTCGGCCCTGGGGATAAATTACCTAAACAATGAGAGAGAACAATGAGTGAAAAGATCACCGATTCCGGATTGAAAATTGAAGACTTGGTTGAGGGTGATGGCCAGATTGCAGAGTCTGGTCAGCGTGTCTCTGTCCACTATACCGGCTGGCTGCTGGATGGGGATAAGTTTGACTCCTCAGTCGACCGGAATCAGCCGTTTGAATTCGCCTTGGGCAAAGGCATGGTGATCCGTGGTTGGGATGAAGGGGTTGCCGGCATGAAGGTGGGCGGGCAGCGCAGACTGACCATTCCTCCTCAGTTGGGTTATGGCGCGCAAGGTGCCGGTGGTGTGATTCCACCCAACGCAACTCTGGTCTTTGATGTGGAACTGCTTGCCATATCCGGATGAATCTACACAGCAATCACTTTTTGATCAGCGGCCAGGTCAGTCAGGCGCTGGCCGAGGATCTGGGCAGTGGCGACCTGACTGCCGCCCTGTTGCCGGCAGATGCCGTTACCCAGGCCCAGATCATCAGTCGTGAAAAGGCTGTGATTTGCGGGATTGCCTGGGTAAGTGAAGTTTACCGGCAACTGGATCCGGATATCGGCCTGGAGTGGTTGGTTGAAGATGGTGAGATGGTCAGTGAGAATCAGCAGCTGTGCCGGCTCACCGGGAATGCCAGAGCCTTACTGAGTGGTGAACGTTGCGCGCTGAACTATCTGCAAAGCCTATCGGGTACCGCAACCCTCGCCAGAAGCTATGCAGAGGCGGTATCCGGCATCGATGTGCGGATCCTGGATACGCGCAAGACGGTACCGGGACTGCGTCTGCAACAGAAGTATGCGGTCCGCTGTGGTGGGGGGCACAATCACCGGGTGGGATTGTATGATGCCGTGCTGATCAAAGAGAATCATATCCGGGCTGCCGGATCGATTGAAGCCGCATTGGCCAGGTCCAAGGAACTGGTACCGCATGGGGTGTCTGTCGAGATCGAAGTGGAGACACTGGATGAGTTGCAGCAGGCTCTCAAGGCAGGTGTTCAACGGGTGTTGTTGGATAATTTTACCCCCGAAAAGCTGCGTGAGGCAGTGAAGCTGGCTGCGGGTCGCGCCAGGCTGGAGGCCTCCGGTGGTATCAATTTAGATAGCATAAGAGAGATTGCCGAGACCGGGATCGATGATATCTCGGTTGGTGCTTTGACCAAGGATATACGTGCGATCGATCTGTCGATGCTGTTTGAACAGTAGACTCGGGTGAAGTGGGTGAAACGCTCTCCCGCAATGGGAGCTGCGGCTGGTATCAGACTTTCTCGTCAATCAGTGTGCCGAGGACTTCATCGGCAGTCTTTAGGGTTTTTACCTGGGCTTTCACCTGGTTGGCCTGCTGCTGCATTTCAACCATGGATCGGGAGAGATCTTTCGGGTTTGATTGTTGTACCTGATTGGCACTGGCAATATCAGATGCCACACGGCGCATCCCCTGAAGGCCTTTGTGGATACCCTGCAGTGCCGATCCAGTGATTGAATTGATGCCCATAACTACAGCAAACCCTTACAATTTCGGTGTTCCCTACCTGCTTAGTTGGCAGTTATTTACAATTCTTTAATAGTTTCATTCTCAGGCGTGACCGATACCCCCATGTTCATGAATTCACTTCCTTTATGGGGCTGTTTCATCCGATATCGCCCGCTTGGCTGGGCGAGTAGGGTTGCTGCGCTGATTGGCGGATTCCACTGAAAACCGGGCAGGCGTACCGGACAACCCTATCCTCAATTCAGTTGAGAAAATGGAAGCTGGTACGCCGCTTCAGTTGAGGCGTATTGGAGTAGTGTTAACAGGCCTTAACTGGGAGGGTGGCTAGACGCAACCGGTAGGTTTAGGCAAACCGCCGTATTTGGTAATCGGTTTCATCGGTCCTGTCAGCCACAGTTCAAACATCGCTTTCTTGTCCTCGCCCAGGTATTTGGAGAACTTGCGGATTGGTGGGACAACATTGAATTCGTTGTAATATTCTCTGGCTTTCAGGATTTGCTGCCATTTCTCGTCGGTCAGTTCAAACTCATCCTGCTGTGCCATCGCCTTGGCAATCTCGGGTGTCCAAGCATTCATATCGGTGAGATAGCCGTCCCCATCCCGTTCTGGAATTTGTGTGTTCATCTGTCCTGCTCCTATTACCAAGTAAAAAGGTTGGTTATTGATTGGTGAGGAGTTTATCGGTAATCAGACGTGTTTATCTACCCCAAATTTTATGCGGATATATCTCTGACAAGGGCTACCGAACAGGCTGGAAACCCATCATCGTTGGAGGTGTGTTGTGTGTGGTTTGTCAGCCAGTTTCAATCATCTGCAGGAAATCGTCCACACTCTCGCAGGGCTGGTGAGCGTGTACACGGCGTAAGTTGTCACCCTCCCTGATATCCAGACCCATGGGGTCTGCACCAACGGCCTCCACCCCAGCCGGGTTGCTCGGGAGCCCCCGTTTTCCAAGATATTGAGTCAATAACTGATTGTTATGTGCGTTCAGCTGATAGAGTGCCTCTGCCTCATCCGAGGTCGAATAGGGACAGATTGGTTCGATTCGGCTGCCGTCAAACCAGCGTGCCGAGCCGAATCCGCCGATAAAGTAGTATTGCTCCACGTTCAGTTTGTAAAAGTTGAAGTTGAGCTCTTTGTGGTATCGGCGAGCGGTGGGGTAGTAGCGGAAGTAGCGTTCTGATGCGGCAGCGGAGTTGAGTGGTTCTGCCTTGGTCAGGCAGGTCAGTCGCGCCAGCTGCTGCACATCGCCGTTTCCGCTTTCACTGAGTGTCATGGAGCAGCGAGGGTCACCCTGCAGGTTTCTGGTATGTTGCGCCAAATGGGAGATCAGCAGAACCATATTTCCTTTATGGTCTCGGCAGGTCGGCAGTAGCGAACCGAAGGGATAGCCCGGGAATTTAATCGAATGGGTGGACAATAGACCGCTAAAGCTCTCATTCCAGAGCCGGTTGATACTCTGCAGCAGATCTTCGGAAGGTGTTTCGTTGTTCATCTTATTCTCGTTTTCAGGGCTTGCTAATACGAATCCTAAAGCCCCTGCGGTGACTGTTTTTTGACCGGCCATCCCTTGACCGATTTGTATCCTGGGTAAACGGATCATCCCGGATTTAGGACAACCGGTGCAGTTTACCTTGGTTTTCAGACTGCCCCGTTTGTTCTGCAATCAGAACGAACAGGGCTGACCCTTTAAAGTGGATTTGAAAAAAATGCAGCAGGGCGTGTTGGATTAGTGTTGACCGGCCCTAGTTCAGGTGTTTACCTCTCCGATATGTTTCCGGATTGAACCTGGTTTGCTCTCCATGCGACTCTTCTTGCCACTTCTGATATCCATCTTTATTGCGCTGTAGATGCGATTGCAGCCTGCCGCGCTGAGTTGTTGGGTAGCTCTCTCAACAATTTCCAGGGCCTGACTGACCGTGTCGGTTTCGATCAGGGTGCCCATTGCGGTCAACTGGTAGCTGACACCGCTTTCCCTGATCATTTCAATTACCTTGCTGACTTCCCGGCTGACACTCTCCCCCTGGTCGAGTGGGAAGATACTGAATTCGAGTAATACTGACATTAGCCAACCCTGTTGTTTTAGGGCCTGTTAACACGAATCCAATCGGCCCTGCTGGGGCTATTTATTCGTCCCGCATGGCAGAATGAGCGTTGTGTCGTTGTTCTACATGAGCGAATGATAACGCCGCTGGG
>JAHRHW010000241.1 GCA_019100305.1 Candidatus Thiodiazotropha taylori
CTCCCGCAGTCAGCTGCTCGACCGGGTCTGGGGAACCAACGTCTACATCGAAGAGCGTACCGTCGATGTGCATATCCGGCGTCTGCGAAAGGCACTGGAACCCTCGGGTAAAGAGAAGCTGCTGCAGACTGTGCGGGGTGCGGGTTACCGCTTTTCTGATAAACTTTGATAATTTCATCTGGATGGCTAAGGAAAGGATGTCACGCACTAAGTTACTGAGGTCTATTGCTATGCGATTGAATGTGGCAGGTGATCTTTTAACTGTAACAAAACTGTCATCTAAATCTCATCCAGTATTCATCTTGCAGGCCTATGCTCTGCGAACCTAATAAAACGTCATATGTTTTTGGTTGACTAAAAATCTCGGAAGGAGAGAAATATTATGAAGAAGCTGATTTCAGCAGCTGTCGCTCTTTCGCTGACCGGTTTTGTGGGCATGGCCTCAGCCCGCGACTACATCAGCGTAGTCGGTTCCTCGACCGTATACCCATTTGCTACCGTGGTTGCTGAGCAGTTCGGCAAAACCACCAAGTTCAAAACTCCGAAGATCGAATCTACCGGTTCAGGCGGTGGTTTGAAGCTGTTCTGCGCCGGCGTCGGTGTTGAGCATCCTGATATCACCAACGCTTCCCGTCGCATCAAGAAGTCTGAAGTTGAGCGCTGCGCGGGCAACGGCATCAACGATATCATCGAAGTCAAAGTCGGCTACGACGGTATCGCACTGGCCAACTCCAAAAAAGCACCTCAGTTCAAAGTAACCCGCAAGGACATCTTTCTGGCTCTGGCCAAAGAGGTTCCGGATCCAAAGGATCCCATGAGCGGCAAACTGGTCGCCAACCCTTACATGACCTGGAAAGACGTAAACAAGGATCTGCCTGACATGGCGATCGAAGTTCTCGGTCCTCCTCCCACTTCCGGTACCCGTGATGCTTTCGCCGAGCTGGCAATGGAAGGTGGCTGTAAAAAGATCGATTGGATCAAAGCCATGAAGAAGAAGGACAAGAAAGCTTACAAGGCTCTCTGCCACACTGTTCGTGAAGACGGCAAGTACATCGAAGCCGGTGAGAACGACAACCTGATCGTTCAGAAACTGGAAGCCAACAAAGGCGCCCTGGGCGTATTCGGTTACAGCTTCCTGGATCAGAACTCCGATAAGGTTCAGGGCTCTCTGATCGACGGCGTTGCCCCGACTTTCGAACTGATCGCTGACGGCAGCTATCCAGTATCCCGTCCGCTCTACTTCTACGTGAAGAAAGCGCACATGGGTAAAATCCCCGGTATCACCGAGTATCTGGCTGAGTTCAGCAGTAATAAAGCCTGGGGCGAAGAGGGCTATCTGGCTGATAAGGGCCTGATCCCGATGCCTACTGAAGAGCGTAAAGCTTTCAAGAGCGACATCGAAGCGATGAAACCTCTGAAGCTCTAATGGGCTGAAGCTTTGGCTGCAAGAAGCGGCTGCTTGTGAATCACAAGTAGCCGCTTTTTTCTGGGTAGTAAGAAAAGATGCATACATCCACACTGATTATTTTATTATTGGGCCTGATGTCGCTGGCCTATTACTTCGGGCGCAAACGCTCTCTCAGTCTTGTTGGGGGAAAGGTTCGCGATCTTCATTCACTACCCTCTTACTACGGAATGCAGACCGCCATGTGGTGTGGTATTCCGGCACTGATTCTATTAGCGCTTTGGCTCTCCTTCGAAGAGTCGGTCGTCACCGGCATGGTGGTCGAATCGCTTCCGCAAGAGATTCAGGAGCTGCCCCCTGAGCGTCTTGATCTAGTCCTAAACGATGTTAGAAATCTGTCTCAAGGTGATATTGTCTCCTCGACAGTTGATCAAACCATGCAGCAGGCGGCAGATCACTACACCAGCCTGATGGGTATCAGCCATATGGCGCTTTTCGTGGTTGCGCTGAGTGTGGCGATATTGGCTGGCCTCTGGGCGCAGCGCACCATAACGCGTGAACAGAGGGCGCGAAACCGGGTTGAAAAAGCGATCAATTTCTTTCTGCTTTCAAGTTCAACCCTGGCGATATTCACTACGGTAGGTATCGTTCTTTCAGTGCTGTTTGAATCAGTCAGGTTCTTTCAGCAGATCCCAGTTACAGAATTTTTGTTCGGTCTTGAGTGGTCGCCGCAGACCGCCATACGACCCGATCAGGTTGGATCATCCGGCGTGTTCGGCTCGGTGCCACTGTTTGCGGGCACCATGTTGATCACCCTGATAGCGATGATTGTCGCCGTACCCATCGGCCTGATGTCGGCAATCTACATGGCGGAGTATGCCAGTAAACATTTCCGTACCCTGGCCAAGCCGGTACTGGAAGTACTGGCCGGTATCCCCACCGTTGTGTATGGATTCTTCGCCGCACTGACCGTTGCCCCGTTCTTCCGGGATCTGGGGACCGACATCGGTTTGACTGTCTCCTCTGAGTCGGCTCTGGCTGCAGGCGTGGTAATGGGTATCATGATCATCCCGTTCGTATCCTCTCTTTCCGACGATGTGATCAATGCGGTTCCACAAGCGATGCGTGACGGTTCCTATGGCCTGGGTGCCACCCGTTCCGAAACCATCCGTAATGTCATCATACCGGCGGCACTGCCGGGTATTGTGGGTGGTGTGCTGCTGGCGGTTTCCCGTGCCATCGGTGAGACCATGATCGTGGTCATGGCAGCCGGCCTCTCCGCGAACCTTACCGCGAATCCCTTGGAGGCGGTGACAACAGTAACCGTTCAGATCGTTACTCTGCTGGTGGGGGATCAGGAATTCGACAGCGCCAAAACTCTGGCTGCCTTCGCCCTGGCGCTGGTGCTGTTTGTCATCACCTTGGCGCTCAACATGATCGCACTGCACATCGTACGTAAGTATCGGGAACAGTATGAATAATCAGCAGCAACAACATCAAAAGACCATGGATCGGGTGCAGCAGGGACTGGATCGCCGCTATCGGCAGGAGAGACATTTTAGATGGCTTGGTATGGGAGCGATCATCCTCGGTCTCGTATTTGTCTCTTTTCTGTTTATCACAATTATCTCTAACGGTTACACTGCCTTTCAGCAGACCTACGTGAAACTGGATGTGTTTTACGATCCGGAGATGATTGCACCGGTTGGGGAGACCAATCCGCAGGTGCTTTCAAAAGCCGACTATGGTGGGCTGATCAAAGCTTCAATGCGGGATATGTTTCCTGAGGTTACCAACCGTCGTGAGAAAAAGGTGCTGTATGGTCTGATCAGTAGCGGCGCCTCTTATGAGATCCGTGATGCGGTGATGAATAACCCGGAATTGATCGGCACCAAAGGTGAAGTCTGGGTAGTGGCTGACGACGATTTCGATATGCTGATCAAAGGGCATATCGATCTGCGCTTACCCGAAAGTGATCGGCGCATCAAGGATAATCAACTGGCCTGGATTCACGATTTGCAGGAGCAGGACCGTGTAGAGAAGAGGTTCAATACCACCTTTTTCACGGCCGGCGATTCGAGAGAGCCTGAATTGTCAGGTATCAAAGGTGCAGCCTACGGTTCATTCTTCACCCTGCTGATATGTTTGGTCCTTGCCTTTCCGATAGGTGTCGCCGCGGCGGTCTATTTAGAGGAGTTTGCTCCCAAAAACCGCTGGACCGATATCATCGAGGTGAACATTAACAATCTCGCTGCCGTACCTTCCATCGTATTCGGTCTGTTGGGTCTGGCGGTATTCATCAACTTCTTCGGTCTGCCCAGATCGGTGCCCCTGGTTGGTGGTCTTGTATTGGCATTGATGACCTTGCCGACGATCATTATCGCCAGTCGTGCCGCACTGAAATCGGTACCCCCTTCAATCAGAGAGGCGGCGCTTGGAGTAGGCGCTTCTCCCATGCAGACGATTACACACCATGTACTGCCATTGGCTCTACCGGGCATGTTGACCGGAACGATCATTGGTATGGCACAGGCGTTGGGTGAGACTGCACCACTACTGATGATCGGTATGGTGGCGTTTATCGTTGATGTGCCTGGTAGCGTGATGGATCCCTCAGCTGTACTGCCGGTACAGATCTATCTGTGGGCGGACAGTCCGGAGCGCGCCTTCGTCGAACGTACATCCGCAGCGATTATGATACTGTTGGCCTTTCTCATCAGCATGAATCTGCTGGCGGTCTGGCTGAGAAAGAAATTTGAGCGCCGTTGGTAGACTGGCGCAAGTGAGGAAATTGTGGAACAAGTAATGAATGAGACAAGTGCCGCAACGCCTGGTTTAGCAGAAGAAACCGAAGCTGCGGCTGGTACAGTGCAGAGTACGGACGATACCGTCGGTGAGATCTATGTTGATGATCCGCGTATGACCTGCCGCAATGTGGATGTCTATTATGGTGAAAAACAGGCGATTTTCGATGTCAGTCTGGATATCGGTAAAAATCAGGTGATCTCCATGATTGGCCCCTCCGGTTGCGGTAAGTCAACCTTTCTGCGTTGCCTCAATCGGATGAATGACACCATTGATGGCTGCAGGGTGACCGGTCAGATCAAGATGGACGAGCAGGATATCTATGATGGAGGCCTGGATGTGGTTCCGCTGCGCGCCAGTGTTGGCATGGTGTTCCAGAAACCCAATCCGTTTCCCAAATCGATCTACGACAATATCGCCTACGGCCCGAAGATTCATGGCCTGAGTGATAACAAAGAGCATCTGGATTCGATCGTTGAGACCTCACTGCAAAGAGCCGGGCTTTGGGAAGAGGCCAAGGATCGTCTCGATCAACCGGGTACCGGTCTCTCCGGTGGCCAACAGCAACGACTTTGTATTGCCCGGGCCATTGCCGTCAGCCCTGAAGTCATTCTGATGGATGAGCCCTGTTCCGCATTGGACCCGATCGCAACGGCTAAAATTGAAGAGCTGATCGATGAGTTGCGAGAGAGATTCACTATTGCAATCGTCACTCACTCCATGCAGCAGGCCGCCCGCGTCAGTCAACGAACAGCCTATTTTCATTTGGGTAAATTGATCGAAGTGGGGGAGACCGATCAGATCTTCACCTCACCAAGACACAAACTGACTGAAGACTACATCACCGGCCGTTTCGGCTAACGCGAGGGCGGATCTGCAATGAATGACATGACAAACGGACATATCGTGAAGGCCTTTAGCGCGGAGCTTGATCATCTGAACAAGCTGGTGCTGGATATGGGTAGCCTTGGCCAGGATCAACTGCGCAGGGCGGTGCAGACCTTGAGGGATGAAGATCCAAAGGCCGCTGGCTTGGTGATTGATCGCGATCGCAAACTGAATGAGATCGATGTTCAGGCCGATGAGGAGATCATCCGCTTGATCGCCAAGCGTCAGCCGATGGCTAAGGATCTGCGTGACATCCTGACCGTGCAGAAGACCGTCTCGGATCTGGAGCGAGTAGGGGATGAAGCGCGTAAGATCGCCAACCTGACCATCCACTTCTATGACAATGGCAAAAATCCACCCAGCAAAGAGATCCTGCATGACATCTACGATATGGCTGAGTTTGTCGATGAGATGCTGGGACTGAGTCTTGTGGCTTTTACCGAACTTGATCTGGACAAGGCGATGGAAGTGATCGAGTTGGATAAAAAGCTTTATGAGGACTTCAGAGGAAGTCTGCGTCGCCTTTCAACCTTCTTAATGGAAGACTCACGCAATGTAGGCTCTGTTGTGGATATTGTGCTGGCGCTGCGTGCCCTGGAGCGGATTGGTGGTCACGCCAAGAATATCGGTGGCTTTGTGATTTTTCTGGTCACTGGAAAGGATGTTCGGCATGAGGACATTCATGCGATTACCGCTGAGATTGAAGCCAGCCGAATAGCTGAATAGTCGCCACCAACAGACAACACTCCCCTTATAATATCCCATCCCTCACGATCTTCCAGAGGGATGGGAATCCGTTATACCAGGTTCACTTATTGCCTTGAGAGAGTTTGCTGATCTTTTTTGCGGCAATGTTGACGCTACGGCGCATCAGTTCGAATGATCGGGTCAATGCGCCAATCTCATCATCTCTTTCAGAGTAAAACGGTTGATTGCTGCGCCCAAGACTGACCTCCTTGGCGATCTCTGTGATCTCCTGTATGGGCTGTATGATCTTCTGCTGCACAACTCGGTTAAGCACCAGTAGAACGATCGCAAAGAGTACGGTGATGGATGCGATAACCATCAGGAACCGCTTCAGTACGGCGGTGTTGAGATCGGTCAGGGGTACCCCAACCAGGCTGGCGCCGATGATTGTGCCGGATTGCCAACCGTAACCCGAATTCGAGCCGTATCGATCAACGATCTCCTGCGGTGCTGTTTTCGCAGAACCATGACAGATCAGGCAGCCATCACTGACCTTGGTTGCCGCTGCGGAGATCAGATACTGACGACCCTGAATGGCGCCTGTCATCACGAGCCCGTCATCCGGGTTGCCATAGCGCAACATCTGCAGGACTTTAAGCTCAAGGCCTTGTGGGTAGTTGTCCTTGTTGAGTGGATTGTCACTCACCATTCGGATCAGATAGCTGGGTTGCAGTTTTTTAAACTGAGTCGCCAGCTCCTTCGCCATTACCGTGGAGGAGACCACGGGTGGAAAGAAGACCCCCTGGGGTAGAAAGTGGGGTCTGGTCCGCTCCCTGACGATAGAGCGTGCGGAGCGAACCACGTCGACCATGAGCTTGAGTTCCTTGTCAGCTTGAGAATAGAGTTCATCCTTGGTGATAAAATAGATGGTCGGTATGGCGGTCAATATACTGACCAGATAGATGATAAA
>JAHRHW010000242.1 GCA_019100305.1 Candidatus Thiodiazotropha taylori
GTTCGTCCAGGAAAAGCACCTTGGGTTGGTGTACCAGGGCTCTGGCGATCATCAATCGGCGTCGATAACCGCCCGACAGGGTGTCCGGTTTCGCCTTCGCGTAACGGCTGAGATCGAAACGATCCAACAGCTCCCAGACCCGGGATTCAAGGTTGGTCGGTCTCGGGCGGAAATAGTGTCCGAACCAGAGCAGGTTGTCCTGCACGGTAAAATCGGTATCAAAGGTATCATCCTGGGTGCAGACACCGATCAGACGATTGACCCCGTCCGGGTCTTTCTCCCGCTCGATCCCATCAATAAACACACTGCCTTCATCGGGCTGCAAAAAACCGTAGCAGAGACGAAGTGTGGTGGTTTTACCTGCACCGTTGGCTCCCAGCATGCCGAGTATTTCACCGGATCGGCACTGCAGATCGACCCCATCCACAACCCGGGAGGAGCCGAAGTGCTTTACCAGCCCATGTGCAGCCAGCAAGGTTCTTCGATTGTTTTTAATCTCTGCACTCATAGAGTCTTTAGAGCCTGACATCCTAATGGGCTGATCAATTTAATATCGTCAATTCAATACATGACAACTACTGTACGGAATAACTTCAACTAATTTGAGATCCTACCCGTTTTTTAAGAGGTGAGAGTGCGTTTTTATCGTAATCGCTCACCACGAGGCTTCTGACAACTCTGATTAAAATCTTGGTCATCCAATCGTAAGCCAGGTTTCATATTATCCATAGACACGATTCCCGTTTTAGCGATGCCACTCACCCATCGATCGGCTCAGCGATGCCGCGATTTGTCCCAGATCAAGCCGGATCAGCCTGTAATGAAATAGAGTAGCGGCCCACTATGAATCAGGCTACCACACGATCGATTATCTCTTTTCTGTTACTGGGATCCGTACTCTCAATGCGCCAGGCTTCCGCTTGGCCCACGCTGCAGAGTCGCATCCAGTTCGGCGCCATCGCCAACGATTCACCGTCGGAGAACGTATTCCCGTCAGGGTTTCTGAATTTTGATGAGGGGATCAACCTGAATCGGGCGGAGTTGATCATCGAAAAGTCACCGAACGCCAATATCAAACCCCGCATTGGTCCCTTTCCCGGCCCCGTACCGGTGGCGTCGGACTGGGGTTTCGAAATCGACTTGCGTTACGGTGAGGATGCGGCCATTACCTATGGATTGGATGACGAGCTCGACATCAACGAAGGAAAGGAACGGCTGTTTCTCATGCCCCAGTGGTTCCTCAGCGGTTACCTGCCGCTGGCAGAGGGCTTTTCCTGGATCGCTGGGAGTTGGTTCACCTCTCTGGGGTATGAGATCGGCGCTCCGGTCGATCCGCCAAGCGGCTTCTATAGCCACTCCTACGCCTTTGTCTATCAACCGGTCAAGCATGTGGGGGTGCTGGGGGCGTTGAAGCTGCCGGTCGCCGCAGAGCATGGTCACTGGTCTGTTGGTCTGGGATTGGTGCAGGGTTGGAACAACCTGCAGGACAACAACGACGACAAGACGCTGCTGTTCGACATTCGTTGGCGCAGTGCCGATTTCAGAACCTGGCTCGATATTGAGAACATCATCGGCTACGAGCAGTCGGAAGATGGCCTGACTGAGCAGACAAGGCCGTTCAACGCGGTCAGCACTACGGGTGAAAAGCTCCTGCGTCGCATGCATTCGGTGTTGTTGAGTCACCGTTTCAACCCTACCCACCGGCTAGCGCTGAACGCAGTCTATGGATATCAGGAGGGTGGCGATCTGGTGGCGGACAGCAGCAATCCCCCCGGCTTTCTGATCACCCGGGACAGTCGCTGGTATGGCGCCAATCTGAATTGGTACCTGCAGTGGCGGGACGAGAGTCAGATCGGATTGAGAATGGAGTGGTTCAGGGATGTGGATGGGGCTCATGCGCTGTTGCCAGCCGGGATCTACCGGGGGGTGACCGCCAATCTCTCCTGGTGGTTGGAGGAGGGGCTCAGGATTCGCCCTGAACTGCGCTATGATCACTACTCTGGCTCTGGGGCGCCTTTCGGTGGCCGGGTGCCGACAGCTTTCTTTGGAGAGGAGACGCACCAGTGGGTGGTCTCTCTGGATGTCACCTGGTCATATCGTCTATGAGTGGTAAATACAGTTTTTTCGCTGCCATGCGACCCTTTTCCCTGGTGGTGGCCATCGCCACCTGTGGCCTGGGGGTCAGTCTGGCGCTGATCGACCAGGCAGTGGATGGCTGGTTGGGCTGGCTTGTGCTGCTGACCGGCGTGTTACTGCAGGTGGCGGTGAATCTGATCAATGACACGCCGGATCTGCAATCGCCCGGACTGGCGCCAGCCCAGAGGCAGGCGATCCGGCGCAATGCCAGAGTAGGCTGGGGAGTGATGTTGCTGGCCATCGCTTTGGGACTCTACATGGTGACGATCCGGGGGTGGCCTCTGTTGCTGCTCGGACTGATCGGTGTGGCCGGCGCCTGGGGCTATACCGGTGGCAAGGTCAATTACAAACAGCGGGGCCTGGGAATTCTGCTGGTGTTCCTGTTGATGGGGGTGTTGCTGATTGGCGGGTCCTACTACGTACTCACCGGCCTCTACACAATTGAGGTATTCTGGTTGTCGCTGCCATTCAGCTTGCTCTCCTCATTGCTGTTGTTGAGCAACGAACTACGGGATTACGAAGCGGATCGTGAGGCCGGTATCCGTACTTTGATCGTGCGTATCGGCTACCGTTCAGGGGTCAAGCTCTACTATCTGCTGGCGAGCCTGGTCTATCTTGTCAGCGCCTTGCTCTACTGGACCCAGATGCTGCCCGGCATTGTCATGTTGCTGGTGACCTCGATCGCTTTGGTCGGTCCGGTCAATCTGCTGACTGCGAATGCCTCTCAGCGCCGCAGGCTGACACCGTTGACCGGTCGTTTCTATCTGCTTTTCGGTGCCACCTATCTGGCGACGCTCTGGATGCAACTGCCATGAATCACGATATCGTACTGCAGCTGGCACTGCCGGTAACCCTGTTCTGCATCATGTTCAGCATGGGCAGCAGTCTGGTGACCGATGATTTCAAACGGGTGTTGGAAACCCCTGCGGCTGTGATGGCTGGTGTTATCAGTCAAATGGTCATGTTGCCGGTGGTTGCACTGATCCTACTCTCTCTGCTGCAACTGCCGCCTGAGCTCTTCATCGGTTTCATGATTCTCGCCTTCAGTCCGGGTGGCACCACATCGAATATGTTCTCCTACCTGGCGCAAGGCGATGTGGCCCTCTCCATCACCCTGACGGCGATCGTCAGCCTGGTGACACCATTGACCATCCCATTGCTTGGGGGGCTGGTACTCGAGTGGCAACTGGGTGATCAGAGCGAGATTGTCCTGCCTTTCCTGCCGACCTTCGCCAAACTGGTGGTGATCACTCTGATTCCCGTACTGCTTGGTATGCTGTTGCGCCACTATCAGGCTGCCTTCTGTCTCAGACATGAGAGGCTGATAACCCGCATCCCCCTGATCATGCTGTTGTTGGTGATCGGCGGAATTATCTGGCAGAACCGGGATTCGATGGCTTGGTTCCTAGATCAGACCGGGGTGCCGGCATTGCTGTTGTCGAGTATTGCCCTGGGGTCGGGTTATGCCGTGGCGAAACTCGCCCGCATGCCAGTCCGTACGGCCCGCACCATTGCCATAGAGACTGGCATACAGAATGGCGGTACCGCGATTCTCGTAACCGGTACGATTCTCAATAATCCCACCATGACCATAGCGCCGGTCATGTACGGCATACTGATGTTGTTACCGACCTTCGCCTATATCCTCTGGCTCAGCCGCAGGCGCACCGCAATCGCGTGATGACTGGAGCGGTTGCCCTAATTGATGCTCAGCCGTAATCTTTAGGCCCGATGGTTGTCCTAGCTGTTGCAGATGCGATAACCCGGAACCGGGGTCTTTGAGCGCCTCGCAACGGACATGTCGCTCTGATTGCCACAACGATCGGACACAACCATAGGAGTCCAGCTTGAATCAGGTCAACAAACCCTACGCCGAAGCCTGCGATGAGAACAAACAACCGATCCTTGAGCAGCTGCAGCGGCTGTTCAGTGAGACCCACTCGGTCCTGGAGATCGGCAGTGGTACTGGTCAGCACGGAGTATTCTTCGCACAGGCACTGCCGGAACTGATCTGGCAAACCAGTGACCGGGAGGAGAACCTAGAAGGTATCAGGGCCTGGTTGACGGAAGCCGGACTGGATAACCTGTTATTCCCATTCCCTCTCGATGTGACTTCTGCCTGGCCGGATACCCGCTATGAGGCCGTGTTCAGTGCCAATACCGCCCATATCATGTCCTGGCCAGCGGTTGTCTGCCTGTTTCAAGGCGTTGCTCGTGTGCTACGGGCAGAAGGGCGGTTTGTGCTGTATGGGCCATTCAACTATCAGGGGGCCTTCACCAGTGAAAGCAACAGCCGATTCGATGAATGGCTCAAATCCCGTGATCCATCGAGTGGAATCCGGGATTTTGACGATCTGAATGCGCTGGCTGCGGATCAGGGTCTGATCTTTGAAGAGGATATCGAGATGCCGGTGAACAACCGTATCCTGGTGTGGCGTAAACAGACTGCCGTTTGAAGCGTAAGAGGTTCAGTTAACGTTCAGTTTGACTCTCTTAAGCTGTAGATAACAACAGGTGAACCACTCATCTGAATTATCTGTATCAGCCAGGAGAGCATCATGAATAAAACGTTACTGATTACCGGGATCCTCACGCTGGCCCTGTCGATGAGCGCCACCGCTGGGCCACGGGATCGTTACCAGGATAGCGCCAAGGTCATCGATGTGGAGCCTGTCTACCGCACGGTGGAGATCACTCAACCGGAGCGTCACTGCTGGGATGAGGAAGTCACACATTACCAGCCCGGAGCGCATGGCTACACCGGTACGGTTCTGGGCGGTATCATCGGAGGTGTGGTCGCCAATTCCGTCAGCCGCGGACGCGGTAGAGGCAAGGATGCGGCAACCCTGGCCGGAACCCTGCTGGGCGGCGCCATCGGCCACGATCTGAGTCACCAGAAACGTGGAGGTCACTATTCAACCTCCTATGAACGTCGCTGTGAAACCACTCATCAGAGCCACTATGAGGAGCAGCTGACCGGCTATGATGTGACCTATCGCTATCGGGGTCGGGTCTTCACAACGTTCACCAAAGAGCACCCGGGAGAGCGGATTCCTGTACGGGTCAGTGTCAGGCCGATTCATGACCACTGATCTGAAGTCGATGGTGCTGTGATTGTCTGGCTGGAAAATCGCATTAAACTGACGAAAGAGGTATAACAGATAGACCATCTGCGGTGAACCGGAAGAGCTCAGGCTCGCCGCAGCTGGGAACTGAACAGGTTTCAAGTCTACCATCGGGTTTTCATTCTATGAGGAAAAGCAGATCACATCCTTGGCGTACCCTGCTGCTCGGCTTGCTGCTGATGGCGCTGAACCCGGCATTGGCCGAGGTGAGCCTCAACAAGGCTGTAGAGCAGGCTAAAAAGCGTACCGGTGGTCAGGTGATTTCGGCGGAAACCCGTAACCAGGACGGTCAGAGAGTGCACAATATCCGCATTCTGACGCAGGACGGTAAGGTGCGTCGGTTACGAATCAATGCGAACAACCGGGGTGGTGGCAATGGTGGCAGACGCTGATCGAGCGATGGTTTTGCCAAGCCCATCCGGTTTATTCCGCTGAACTGACACTCGGAGGCATACAGATGCGCGTTCTGTTGGTTGAAGATGAAGCGGAAATCCGCGAACCGCTTGCCGCCCGACTGGCGGAAACCGGCTACACCGTAGACAGTGCGGAAGATGGCGCAGAAGGCCTCTTCCTCGGGCGGGAGTATGCCATCGATGTGGGCATCGTCGATATCGGCCTGCCGAAGATGTCCGGTATCGAGTTGATCCGTGAATTACGAAAACTCGATAAGCACTTTCCGATTCTGATCCTGACTGCCCGGGGCAATTGGCAGGATAAGGTGGAAGGTCTGGAAGCCGGAGCGGACGACTATCTGGTGAAACCCTTCCACGTGGAAGAGCTGCTGGCCAGACTGAACGCCCTGTTGAGACGTTCCGGGGGCTGGTCTCAACCGGTGTTGTCGGGCGGTCCGGTCTCCCTGGATACTCGCACCCAGGCCGTCTCGATCAATGATCAGCCGGTGGAGCTGACCGCCTACGAATACAAGGTGCTTGAATACATGATGCTGCATGCGGGGGAGGTGGTTTCGAAGACCGATCTCACAGAGCACATCTACGAACAGGACTGGGACCGGGACAGTAATACCATCGAGGTTTTTGTCAGGCGCCTGCGCAAGAAACTCGACCCGGATGACCGCTACAAACCGATTGAGACACTGCGCGGGAGAGGTTACCGGTTTGCCCTTGAGCGGAATATCTAATCTCTCGATTCGACAACGTCTGCTGTTGGCGGCAAGCCTGGTGCTGGGCGCTTTCCTGGGTCTCACCGGTCTGTCTCTGGATAAGGCATTTCGTTCAGCCACGCAAGAGGCGCTCGAGGCGAGACTGTTAAGCAACGTCTATGCACTGCTTGCTGCGGCGGAAGAGGGCAGCGAGGGTCAACTGACCATGCCCAGGGTCCTGACCGATCCACGCTTCAATCGTCCCGAGTCCGGTCTCTACGCCCAGGTGATCCAATATCCGGAAGGCTACAACTGGCACTCCGGCTCCTCACTTGGCCAGGCGTTGAGTTTTTCCCGTGACATCCCGCCCGGTGAGTCTGAGAGCGGACGAT
>JAHRHW010000243.1 GCA_019100305.1 Candidatus Thiodiazotropha taylori
GCCACATGTTTTCAACCTCAGCCTGAATGAGGTTCTCCAGCTCACGATCTCTGATCAATGATCCTGGAAACGCTTCAGCCCATTTATTTCTATCTGAGGCCTACTCTGGGCTGGTGCGTCATGAAAAAGCGCAGGTCAGTGAACTCCTGCAAGCCCAACTATTACAGCCAGAGATCACGCTGCCAGTAAGCCCAAGTTCGAGTGTAGCTGATTTACACGCATTCAGTGGCAGCGGGCCATCTGTTGCAGGATTCAATGAATACAACCCTATGTTCAATCGCAAGGGGGTTTCAGTGCTTTTAAGTGGGGTGACTGGTGGAAACAATACCCGTGGTAGTGAAATAGCACTCGGCGGTTTTACCAATCGAGGCATGCTTAGTGCCGGTCACTATCGAGAAAGTTCAGACGGCTTCCGCATAAACAATGACAGTGACCAAACTATTAGTAATTTGTTTGGGCAGTACCGCATTACCCCTGAACTAAGTGTCCAAGGAGAAATCAGGAAACGAGAAGGTGATTTTGGCGATTTAGCTCAAAGATTCGATTCTGATGTATTTTCTAGATCTTCTAACAGAGCTATAGATTCTGATACCTACAGACTGAGTGCTAATTATTCCCCCAACAATCAAAACACCTTTCTGATTAATGCAATTCAGGAGGACCTTTTAGATGGTACAGCGATCGGCTCTCTAGTCGCGGACGGTGACAGAGAGAACTCTCAATACGAAGGTCAATATATTTATCAGAGCAATCTCTTTAAAGTCGTCTCAGGCTTCACCATTGCTGATGAAGATTCAATAATCACAACAAATATCCCCACACCTTTTGGATTGATAACTCAAACTGAAATGGAAGATAAAGAAGGCAGCAATGGATATATCTACATACATATTCCTTGGTCAAAAATTACAGGTGTAATCGGTGCGGAATATGCTCAAGCCGAAGACAACATTCAGATAGATGAAAGCCAAATCAACCCAAAGCTTGGCGCCATTTGGGACATCACAGACAACTCAACGTTACGCATAGCTGCCTTCAGAACTTTACGCGCTAATTTCATAAATCAATCTCTTAATCCAACTCAAGTTGCTGGATTCAACCAAGTATTTGATGACTCTTTTGGATCCGATGCATGGCGCTACGGCATCGCACTTGATAGTGTTTTACTGAATAATCTATACGGCGGTGTGGAATTTACTCGCCGAACGCTAACAAGTTTTCTTAGTGCCGACACACTCCCAGTCCAAGACCAAGAAGAAGAAAATCATTCCGCCTATATCAACTGGATTCTTACAAACAACACCATCATGAGCGGTCGTTATTTCTTTGATGATTTTGAAAGTGAGTACATAGATGGCGAAGTTATCATTGACCAACCTGTTGAACTGAACACCCAAACACTCTCTTTGAGCATAAAACACTCGACAACAATTGGGCTGTTTGCCGAATTGGAGGCAGTACACATATCTCAAGAGATCAATGACACATTAGAAACTGGAGGGCTGACATCTTCAAGCGATCGTTTCTGGCTTGGCAACATCTCTCTAGGAATGAAGCTCCCAAAAAGAACCGGGATATTGGCACTTGATATACATAACGTGTTCGATCGTGAATTCAATTACCAGAGCATCGATCCAGGCACAGGCACACCAGTCACATCAAGCAGCTACCCTGAGCGTTACGCTATTGTACGAGCGCATGTATGGTTTTAGCACTACCGGTTACTTGCAGAGATTTGAATGACACTAAATTTATAGCGTCACAGACCACAACCCCCAAGGAGAAAGCATGAAGAAAATACTTAGTTACACAATAGCTTTAACGCTATTTTCAATATTTATCTCGGGCTGCGCACCCTCTCATTACAAAACTTCAAAAATATTGAAGCAGGATAATGCCCAAGTAGCCATAACTCTAAACAAAGGCTTTGAGACAACGGTCATATCTACAAATGACGGTAAACGAATTGAGCCCATTTGTGTTATGGATGAAAAAGCGAAGGAAAGGAATGCATCTGTACCAATGTGTGAAGAGAATGTATTTTCTGATAAAGACAATAAAGTACTTTACGAAAAGACATTCAACGTAAAAGTCGTTGAAGGTTCAGTTTGCGTGAAAGTAAGAATTGGATCAGCTGTCTACAAATTCTGTGATCCTCCTTACGATTTAGGCTTCTAAGGATAAACACTTGATCACTAACCATACCAAGGAAGGTACACATACTCTTACTGATGCACTAACCTCAATAGCTCTTAATACATGTTGCTATTAGATATTATGAGACAATAATCACTCATTAATGTGGCCAATTAATTTTGGCCACAAACTAATGCATCCATTTAAAGAACAAGTCAGCTATCAGTCAAAAGATACCTTCGGAAACCCCAAGTTAAAAATTCTACCAGCCATCGAACCCCAAATTGGGGCACGATCAAATAATAAAAAATCGGAGGCATCAATATTCCTTACTGCTTTTCGGAGATATAGGAACTATTGCAGAGTTACATTCGGAGTAACTGAATAAGACCCTTCCTCCATAAATCCTTCTTTTTCATCTTTACCTACTTGCTTCTTATGCGTAGTTTCTATCAAGCTATCAGTATTACCCACTCTTTGAACAACACGTATGTTCATGTACCCGGCAACTTGAAGTAGACTGGCAGCTCTTACCCCTTTACGGTTCGATTTCGTTATCAAAACAATTGAGCTATCCCGATAGAGCCCATACTCTCGTATCACATCAAACACACTATTGATAAAACTGGTATTGCCATGGGTGAGAAAACTTTGCTGAAATACATTCCACTCATCAATCGGCCCACCATAGTAGGGAATGTGGGCGTCCGCATCTTCAGCAATGCCATACAACATAACCTCTGCACTGCTGCGAATATCGATTGCCAGGGCTTGATCAGTTGGAAGAAACATTTTGCAATCTCCTCTGGAGTACGATCTGTTATCAACAACTGCGAACCAGTTTTTCTTGTTATCCTTCCCTGGCTCGTGCATCCCGGCATTTGTCGGAATGCTAGAAAATCAGTTTAATTTTCAGCTTCAGTACAACCGGTTCCTTTCTTTTAATTCTGGTAGAAACAGCAAGAATCCGTTGTGGATTTGTGCCGACCAGAATGTGCAATAGTGACCCCCGGCAAAACAAAACCAGATTCCGGTTTGCCGTTTGAAACGGACACAAAGCAGGGAGCGACGACACCCCGCCTTGAAACCCTATGAGCATTCCTGTTCACGAATACTATTTACGTTCATTCGCGTTCATTTGCGGACTAAAGAAGATACAAACTATCGCGCCCCATGCCCGGTCAGGATTACCGGTATGGTCCGCAACAGTACCATCAGGTCGAACAGCACGCTGTTTTTACGCACATAGGTCAGGTCGTAGTAGAGTTTGTGCGCGGCATCTTCCACTGTCTCCCCATAGGGATACTTGACCTGTGCCCAACCGGTAATTCCAGGCTTTACCTGATGTCTCAGGGCATATCCGCGAATCTTGCGTTGAAACTTGGAGACGAATTCCGGGCGTTCCGGACGGGGACCGACCAGGCTCATATCTCCAATAAAAACATTCCACAGCTGTGGCAATTCATCGATACGGGTCTTACGAATGAATCGACCAATGTGGGTTACACGGCTGTCGTTTTTCGCCGCCATCTGCGCACCATTGCGCTCGGCATCGGTACGCATACTGCGGAACTTCCAGACATAAAACTCCCGACCTTTCAGACCAACCCTGAGCTGACGGTAGAACACCGGATCACGGCCCATGGAACTCAACCAGATCAGTGCGGCAGTGAGCAACATCACCGGACTTGCCAGCAGCAGGATCAATCCACCAAGGACTAGATCGAATTGCCGTTTACCGAGACTCTCAACGCCCGCTTTGTTGGTCAGTACACGTTGAGTGAACAGATAGTTGCCGGTCATCGAACCGGAGGTATTGATAGCACCCAGTGAGTCTGTGGTATCGATTTGATTGAATCCGTAACCCGGTCCATTTTGACTTACGAACATGTCGCGATCAGTCTGAACATTCATCTTCCTCTCCCCGTCTGTTTATAGATTTGAGCTTCCCTACCCAACTCAGCCGATTCACCAGGCTTAACCAGACCTCTTATCCATTGAAACGAATCATTATCTGCTCCTGCGGCGCCGTTCCCGTCTGGTATGACTTTATGATTTCAAATCCCAGGGCTGGGAAGTTATCGAATGGCACACTGTGACTGTGTGACATATTCACTTGTCAGTAATGATTGATCTGCTACTGCCGATAGATTGGCGGGGGAGTTTATTTGTATTGCGTATCTTTGATTACGAGCATTGGTGGGGCATGGCCCCACCAAGTGCGCTCAAGGTAAGCACTGAATCTTCAGGATCTGCTCATTTATCAGCGAGTTTTTGCGGTGGCTTGCGTACATTTGCGGCTCATCTCAGATGCCGTATCCGCTAAGATCCAGCCAAAGCTAACTGACGCTCATTACACAGGGCGGATGTCCATCGCCCTGCTGGTGGCTACCGCTGATCGGCATCTTGAAATGCAACAGCAGCTCTTTCTCTGATTCGACTCGAATCTGGGAGTCGATACGATTACCGAAAACCGGTACGAACTCCGGATCCAGCTCCGGTACCTGATTCCACGAAAGCACGGCCCGAACCACCGGTCGATAACCCTGCATCAACGACTCCCAATAACGGTCGGCATTGAAACCGAGTGAGACCAGATGGCAAACAGGAAATCGATCTTCGGCTTCATCCGATGCGGCATCACAGACCTTGAAATGGCTCAAACCCAAAGCCTGAAAACCCGATTGATCGCCCCAGTCGATAAAAAACCGGACATACTGAACCGAGCCGTGGCGCCTGAGAATGCCGCTGTAACCTTCAGCTTGGCGTCGGCTGACAATGGCGATGAGCTTTTCGGCTTTGGGATAGATTGCCGCACACAACACCTCTTCCCAATGAGTCACCTCTGAATAGCGGCGGACACAACGCAATATATCCTCTGGCGGTACCTTCCCGGAAAACATATTGTCCAACAGTACACTTCTGGCAAGGATCAGTTCATCTTCTCCCGCCTCTCCCTTCTCCGGAATGATTCTATTTTTTTCCATTAGCTTGTCCTGAAGCCATTGATGCGAGCCTGCCCAGACAGCATGCAAGACGAAAGCTATTCCCAGCGATGTAAAGACGCATCCTCCCGATGTGACATATTCACTTGACTATTTACTGGGATTGCGTGGTGCGGCGGTGATTAAACAGCCCTTTGCCACGATTTTTTTTGGAATGGAGCGCCGCGAATGGAGGCGATTCACCGCGCAAAAACACTAGTTCAGATGTTGCTTCAAGTAGCCCAAAGCAGATCAGAGCGATTTCAATTCATCCGGATTCTTGGAAGTGCGACGGCAAAAAAAGCTCATCAAGCGAATTATGAAGCAATGATAACATTATTGATTTAGCTATATTTTGCGGTTAATTGCGCCTATTTGCTGTTAAATTGCCGAATTCAAGTAAATTGCTGGCCACCCATTTCATAGTTGGACCAATACTCCGGAAGCGGCTTGGATATTGCGTCGCAGCATCAGATTTTCGCGTCCCCGCATGCCGTATGTCGCTGTGAGGATGGTCAGGCTAGAGGGTGAAACTGTGCCTGCAAATCGCTGGTATTGGGGAAATGCCGTGTTATAGTTGGCAACCATTTTTTTAACAAAATCCAGTCCGGATAGAGAAAAACCACCCCCAAGAGGGGCCACCGGACATAACCATTACAATGATCAGATTAGGGAGAAGCACATGTCAAAGAAGCATCCAGTGGTGGCCGTAACCGGCTCATCAGGCGCTGGCACCACAACTGTTAAACGTGCCTTCGAGCACATCTTCTATCGTGACGGTATCAAACCCGCAGTCGTAGAAGGCGACAGCTTTCATCGCTATACCCGTGTGGAAATGCGTGAGAAAATGGCACAAGGCATGAGCCATTTCGGCCCGGAAGCCAACCATTTCGACAAGATCTCCGAACTCTTCAAGACCTACGGGGAGACCGGCAGCGGCAACAAACGCTACTACCTCCACAGCCCTGAAGAAGCCGCTGAACATAACGCCCGTCTCGGCTGCGATCAACAGCCCGGCGAGTTCACTCCCTGGGAGGAGATCTCTCAAGGTACCGACCTGCTGTTCTATGAAGGCCTGCACGGCATGGTAGTCGACGGTGACACCGATGTGGCCAAATACGTCGACCTGGGTGTCGGCGTGGTACCGATCGTCAACCTGGAGTGGATCCAGAAGATCTTCCGTGACAACGCAGAACGGGGTTACAGTGAAGAGGCGATCGTCGATACCATCATGCGACGCATGCCGGACTACATCAACCACATTACTCCCCAGTTCTCCCGCACCGACATCAACTTCCAGCGGGTACCGACTGTGGATACCTCGAACCCTTTTATCGCGCGCGATATTCCGACGCCGGATGAGAGCTTTGTAGTAATTCGTTTCAGCGATCCGAAGAAGTTCGATATCAACTTCCCCTATCTACTGTCGATGATTGATGGCTCCTTCATGTCTCGGCGCAACTCCATCGTTGTGCCTGGCGGCAAGATGGGATTCTCGATGGAGATCGTCCTGCAGCCGATCATTGAGCGCATGATGGACGCCCGTAACGTCTGATTTCAGACCGCTCAAACAGAGAGCCGCCCTGCCTCCCGGCACGGCGGCTTTTTTTATCCCGCAAGCCT
>JAHRHW010000244.1 GCA_019100305.1 Candidatus Thiodiazotropha taylori
CTGGTAGTGAAAAATGGATCAAAAATTCGTGGCAACAGCTCATCGGAGATGCCACTACCATCATCGGCCAGCTGAATCTCTATCTCGTCTTCAACATGCAGTGCGATCCGAACAACCTTCCCACCCTGCTGAATTGCATTTTCCAGAAGATTGCTCAACATACCCAGTAAGGCATCCTCAAGCCCCAACATGACAGCCTCTCCCTGACTCTGATCATCGATCACCAATGAGACGCCACTCTGTTGCAGATCGTGCTCGACTGTCGCGGAAAAACGCTTAAGCAGCTCACTCAGCAGAATGCGCGACTCGCCGGCGTCTTCGCCCCGGGCAAACATCAGGATGTCGTGAATCTGACGCTCCATATGCTGCAATCGATCTCTCAACTTCAAGGTAAACTGTTGACGTTTGGCCGGATTGAGATCATCACTGGCAAGATGGGAGGCATAGAGTAAGGCGCTGCTCAACGGGGTACGCATCTGATGGGCCAGTTGAGCGGACATCTCGCCCATTGCGGTCAATCGCTCACGACGGTTGAGTCGTTCCTGCAACTTGCGGGTTTCGGTGACATCAACCAATACCAGAATATGGCCAGGCGCCTGTTCCAGACGACTGGATGATAGTGTCAGCAAATGACCACTGAGCAGCTTCATCTCGTTGCCTTTGATCACACCGCCCAATGCCTTCTGACGAACAACCTCAGGCCATGGGGTCATGGCCTCCAGGTTGCCCAGCAGACGTTGTGCAGCCGGGTTGAACTCACGAATCCGCTCTTCACCATCGAGCACGATCACCGCTGCTGGCAGGGTCTCCAGCAACCGTTCCAGACGATCGGCCAAACGCTCTTTCTCAGCCAGCTGCACCATTCGCTCGCTACGCGCCGCCGCCAGCTCCTGACTCAGTTCCAGAACCTGGGATTGCAACTGCTGGTAGGAGCCGGTCAACTCTTCGGAGAGCTGATTGAACATATTGAAGGCCGCCTCAAGGGCGTGCTGTCGATCGGCAAGTGATGGTTTTGGTGACACGTCGATGGCCTCTGTAGTCAGTCTTCATTCATCACTGACTAATGAAGCAAAATGCGTGCCTATACTATTATTTCTTTACTATCAGTAGCTTAAGAATTATAAACTGGTGAGACGTCAAATTCCCGTCGACTCTGTTTGACGCTGAAGGCCATATTTCCGTAACTTCTCCACCAGGGTGGTACGACGCATATGCAGGCGTTTTGCAGCATGGGCAACGATACCATCTGACTCATCCAGGGCCTGTTGTATGAGACTCTGCTCAAGTGAGTTGAGGTGGGCCTTGAGGTCGATGCCGTCATTCGGCAATCTTGGTGCATTCTGGGTTGTGCCAGGCTCATCCCCCTCCAGACTGACCTGTGGCAGCTTGGTCGTATCGATCAATTCGGCCGCCGGTTTGAACTTCTCCGGCAGCTCTCCTATATCCACAACCCCATAGGGATAGAGGATCGCCAACCGTTCGATCAGATTGGCCAGTTCCCTGACATTTCCCGGCCAGCGGTAGTGACTCAAAGCCGCAATTGCTGCAGGGGTCAATCTCACTGAACCACGCTTCTCATTCTCGATACGGTGGATCAGGTCATTTACCAGCACCGGGATATCTTCGACCCGATCCCTGAGCGGCGGCATCTCAATCGGGAATACGTTGAGACGATAGAAAAGGTCTTCACGAAAATCACCGTTCTTGATCGCCGATTCGAGATTACGGTGGGTAGCGGCAATGATCCGCACATTACAGGGGATGGTCTTGTTGCTGCCAACACGTTCAAATGAACGCTCCTGCAGGACTCTCAGCAGTTTTACCTGCATCGGCATGCTCATATCACCGATCTCATCGAGAAACAGCGTACCACCCTCGGCCATCTCAAAACGGCCCTGACGGGCGCTGATTGCCCCGGTAAACGCCCCCTTTTCGTGGCCAAACAACTCACTTTCCAGCAGATCACCTGGAATCGCGCCACAATTTACCGGCACAAAGGGTTTGCCACGGCGAACCGAGTGAAAATGGAGTTTACGGGCAACCACCTCTTTACCAGTGCCCGACTCACCGAGAATCAGCACGGTCGCCTCGGAATCGGCAACCTGTTCGATCATTTTGTTGACCTGGCGTGTCGCGCGGCTGCTACCGGAGAGGCTGCGGAACAGTTCCACAGGGCGCGAACTGCCCGCTTCAGGATTCTTCAGCTCCTGAAACACCTGCGCCTTGTGAGCCAACGCCATAAGATCGTCGTAGAGGGTGGGCAGTTTAAAACTGCCAATGACATTTTCCATACCCTCGAACAGTTGAGGTGCACCCTCCTGCTCATCATAGATTTGAAATACCGGCAGATAGGGATGACTCTCGGCAAGATCCTTGACCACCGCCAGTTGCTTATCACGCCCTTCTCCGGCGCCAACCATAACGGACACACAGGTATATCGACTCTGCTCGCTGAGTTCGATCTGAGAGATGTCATCAACCACAACCACATCCCCTTCAACAAAGCTCAGAATGTGTTGTAGATAATTTTGACGCTGATCGTCTTGATCGAAAAGATAAATACAGAGATTAGGAAACACTGAACCGTCTTTGTCAGAACTCTGCCCCATTCATCAAGCCCTAATTGCGGTGAGAATTTCGTAGCAATGGTGCGAAGTTAAGCAGCATTTTTGCATAATGTCAAAATTACGTCGATCCAAGATTTTAATTAAATAAGTTCTATTAAGGCACTGTAATTAAATAAGGTTAACAGAAATACAGGATGATCTTGATATCTACTCCACGCAGTAGTTTAATTCCTAGAATGGGAATTAGAAAGTTGGTTAACTAGTGATTTATCAATAAAATTGGATATATACTTACATTTGTACAGGTTGTATCTAAAATAGCTCCATGCCAAAACTAACCCTCTCCTTCAAAGGTCGAGTTATCGACGTTTTTCACCTTGAGGCCGATTCGACCAAGATCGGTCGCGATCCGGACTGTGCCATCTCCATCGATAGCCTGGCCATCGCACCACTGCAAGCCACCATCACCGAATCCGGCGATGTCTATCGTCTGGAAGCTCAGGATGAGGAATTTCCGGTTCTGGTCAACCATGAAAAAACCGAAGAGATCAATCTTCATCATGGTGATGTCATACAAATCGGCAAGCACACCCTGACCTTTGCTGAGGATGTGATGGAACTGGGAGCGGATCTTACTCTCCCCCATGCCGCAGCGGACGAACAACCCAAGGCAGAAACAGAAGATGAAGTTGAAGAGGAGGAAGATTCTTCCTCCAGTGTGTTGCAGATTGTCAATGGCGACAATTTCGGCCGAATAATCTCGCTACACCGCCACATGACCCGCATCGGGCATACCGGTGGGGATTGCGCCATGATCGCCCGTCGTGAAGAGGGTTACTACATCTCCTTTCTCGAAGGGATCAATCCACCCACAGTAAACAAACAGCCGCTTGCAGATCAGGGTCAACTGCTGAATGACGGGGATTTGATCGAAGTGGGCGGCACACAGATGCAGTTTCATGCCTAAGAGCCAATTATGAGTGATCACGAAAACAAAGAGCGCAGACGATTTCACCGAATCATTTTCGACGCTCGGGCCAGCCTTGAAACCCGCAGCGGCAACTATGAAACGGAACTGATCGATATCTCTTTGAAAGGCGCCCTGGCCAAGATACCGGAAGCCTGGTCACCCGAGGTGGGAGAGAGCGTCACACTGAAAGTGCTGTTGGACGATGGGGGCACCATTTCGATGTTGGCCAGTTGTGCCCATGTGGAAAAGGATCAGCTCGGTCTGCTCTGTGAAGAGATCGATATGATCAGCATTTCACTGCTGCGCCGCCTGGTTGAACTGAACATCGGTGACGACATCATCCTGCAGAGAGACCTGGAAGCCCTCGGTTAGACGGGCTGCGCGCTACTGCCGTCTCAAGTAATCTCCAGAACCTCAGCCAGGGTCTCAACCGGAACCACTTCGATACTTTCAATAGGTTGTTTCGGGGCGTTGGCTTTAGGCACCACCGCCCGTTTGAAACCGTGTTTCGCCGCCTCACGCAACCGTTCCGGTCCGTTTGGAACCGGCCTGATCTCCCCGGTGAGCCCCAATTCACCGAATACCACCAATCCTTGATCGAGTGGTCGATTACGGAAACTGGAGAGGGCTGCCATCAACACAGCCAGATCGGATGCGGTCTCCGTGATACGCACGCCGCCGACCACATTCACATAGACATCCTGGTCGAACATGCCGATACCGCCATGCCGATGCAGCACCGCCAGCAACATGGAGAGTCGATTCTGCTCCAGTCCCAGGGTGATCCGTCGTGGATTGGCCAGTGGACTCTCATCCACCAGCGCCTGAACCTCGACCAGCAGCGGACGGGTTCCCTCACGGGTCACCAGAATCACGCTACCCGGCACCTGCTCCGCCTGGCGCGACAGAAATATGGCGGAGGGGTTGCTGACCGCCTTCAACCCCTTATCGGTCATAGCAAACATGCCCAGTTCATTGACCGCACCAAAGCGATTCTTGATGGTACGTATCAGACGAAACTGGCTCCCCGATTCCCCTTCGAAATAGAGTACAGTATCCACCATGTGCTCCAGCACCCTGGGTCCCGCCAGGCTGCCCTCCTTCGTCACGTGACCAACCAGAAACAGTGCGGTACCGGAGCGTTTGGCGTAATGCACCAGTTGCGCCGTTGCCTCCCGCACCTGGGAGACCGAGCCCGGTGCAGACTGTAGCAGTTCGGTATACATGGTCTGAATTGAATCCAGCACCATCACCTGCGGTTTCTCCTGCTCGGCGACAGCAATAATCCTTTCAACACAGGTTTCGGGTAGCAGTTTCAACTTGTCTACCGCCAGATCGAGCCGTTTCGCACGTAACGAGATCTGACGCGGAGACTCTTCACCTGAGACATAAAGAGAGCGCATGTTCACAGACAGCCTGGCGAGGGTTTGAATCAGCAAAGTTGACTTACCAATGCCGGGGTCCCCGCCAATCAACACCACTGAACCTTCAACCAAACCACCACCCAGAACCCGATCGAGCTCCACACTGTCGGTGGTGGTGCGTGCCTCATGCTCTATCTCAACCTCGGTCAACGGCATCACCTGCTGACCACCGGTTCCCGCATACCCGGCAAAGCGTCCCTTAGCGGATGTGGCCGGGGCCAGGCTCTCCTCCAGCACATTCCAGGAGTGGCACTCGGAACACTGACCGGACCATTTGGCAAAACTGGCGCCACAGGCACTGCAGATATATTGGGTTTTCGCCGCTTTTTTACCCCCCTGTGCCATTACCCCTCCCGCTGCTGGCGATTGAGATCATGAAATCGAACCCGTCGTTTGACCCCACAGAGCAGTTCATAGGCGATGGTACCCGCCTGCCGTGCGATCTCCTCCACCGGCAATTCCCCTCCCCACAGCACTACTTCATCGCCAACCTCTATTCCGCTCAGCACCCTGGCATCGACACACAGCATGTCCATCGAAACCCGACCTACCAGCGGTAGGCGAACCCCTTTGACCAGCACCGGCGTACCGCTCGGCGCATGACGTGGATAACCGTCCCCATAGCCAATCGCGACCACGGCCACCGGCATGGCTTCAGGACAGACATAACTCCCCCCATAGCCGATTGCATCACCTGCCTGACAGGATTTCACCGCTATCACATGACTGCTCAGAGTCATCACCGGTTGCAGTCCCAACTCTGCTGCGGTTGTATTGATGAATGGGGAAGCGCCATACAACATAATACCGGGCCGCACCCAATCAAGGTGGGTAGTCGGATTGGCCAACACCCCGGCTGAATTTGCCAGAGAGCGTGCTTTAAACGGGGATGGATCGATCTGCAACAGTTGCTCACACTGGGAGGCCGTCATCGGATCATTCGGATCATCTCCATTCGCCAGATGGCTCAAAAGATTGATATCGCCAACAATCGGCAGAGCCTTGAGTTGCGCCAGGCTCTGATTAAGCTCATCAGCTGTAAATCCCAATCTGTGCATGCCGCTGTCGAGCTTTAGCCAGACAGATAGCCGCTGGCCGGTTGAGGAGAGGGACTCTAAAACAGCCAACTGATCTCGATGATGTACGACCACCTGCAGGTCTGCGTCGATCGCCTGTTCGAAATCCGATCGACTGATACAGGCAGAGAGCACCAACAGGGGCTTGACCACACCCTGCTGTCTGAGTAACAGGGCTTCATCAAGTCGCGCGACGGCAAACCCATCCGCTTCCGCCAGAGCCTCGGCAACCCGCAACAGCCCATGGCCGTAGCCATCCGCTTTGATGACCGCCCAGATTAGACTCCTGCCAACAGCCTGTCGGGCAAGTATCAGATTGTGCCTCAAGGCAGCATGATCGATTGATGCCTGCGGGGCAAACTCCATCAATACCCCTCGTCGCCGTAAATATCTTCCGTATAGTTTTCAAATTTGGTGTATTTACCAAGAAAGGTCAGGCGTGTGGTTCCAATCGGGCCATTACGCTGTTTACCGATGATGATCTCGGCAATGCCTTTATCCGGGCTGTCTTCGTTATAGACCTCATCCCGATAGATGAAGACGATCAGATCCGCATCCTGCTCGATCGCACCGGACTCACGCAGGTCGGACATGATCGGCCGCTTGTTGGTTCTCTGCTCAAGACTGCGGTTGAGCTGAGACAGAGCGATCACCGGCACATCCAACTCCTTAGCCAATGCCTTCA
>JAHRHW010000025.1 GCA_019100305.1 Candidatus Thiodiazotropha taylori
CTGTGCTCGGTCGTCGAACCTCTTCTCGGTTCAAATCCTCCATCCGGGGTGGTTTCAGCAAGTACTAAAAAAGCCCACGCGATGGTGGGCTTTTCCTAGCGTTGGCTGGGGATGGAGGATTCGAACCTCCACATACGGAGTCAGAGTCCGTTGTCCTGCCATTAGACGAATCCCCAGTTGCAGACCTGGTGCAGGACGAAACCGTCCGCTACACAGGCCAGACTTAACGTTTGGAGAATTGAGGACGCTTACGGGCTTTGTGCAGACCGACTTTCTTACGCTCTACGGCACGGGCATCGCGGGTCAGGAAGCCTGATTTGCGCAGCATGCCATGCAGTGACTCGTCATAGGCGTCCAATGCACGGGAGATCCCGTGACGGATGGCGCCGGCCTGTCCGGTGGTACCACCACCTCTGACCGTGACTTTGATGTCAACCTTGTCGAGGGTCTCGGTGGACTCCAGCGGCTGACGCACCACCATACGGGCGGTTTCGCGACCGAAGTATTCGTCGAGCGGACGGTTGTTGACGGTGATGTTGCCGCTGCCGGTGGTCAGAAAGACACGTGCAGTGGAACTTTTACGGCGTCCGGTTGTGATATGGGTGTCTGCCATGGTCTTAAACTCTTGCTTTAGATTTCCAGGGGCTGAGGTTGCTGTGCCTGATGGCTGTGCTCAGGGCCGGCGAAGACGCGCAGCTTCTTGAACATGGTGCGCCCCAGTGGGTTTTTCGGCATCATGCCTTTGACCGCATGCTCGATTGCACGCTCAGGTGCTTTCTGCAGCAGTTTGTCCAGGCTGATGGATTTCATGTTGCCGACATAACCAGTGTGGTGGTAGTACATCTTGTCGGACATTTTGTTGCCGGTAACCCGAATCTTCTCTGCGTTGACCACGACGATGTAATCGCCGGTATCCACGTGAGGTGTATATTCCGGTTTATGCTTGCCGCGCAGACGTCGTGCAATCTCGGTGGACAGACGACCCAGGGTCTTGTCTGTTGCATCCACAAGGTACCAATTGCGGCGGACCTCAGCCGGCTTTGCGCTTAAAGTAGTCATCCGATGTCGCTCCAATGGAGAACTATTGTGCTTCGAAAAAGACGGCGGATAATACATGATCCTATGGGTTGGCACAAGGACTATTTCATGATCCTGGAGATTCGAGGTGGTTATTAACCCGGCAACCCAATCGTTCGCCGTCAGGCAAAAAAAAAGCGCAACAGAGGTTGTTGCGCTGAATGAATATACCACCAAAGGAGGATAACTGAAACATGATGTATCAGTATGTTGGAATTATCTAATATACCGATATGATTGTCAAGCATCTTCTATTGGCTTTCTGCTATCATCTCAACCCTTTGATTATTTTCTTGTTGACGTTATCCCCATACCACCGGCCACCTGGTTGGCTGTGGGTGAATACTGATAACACTGTTTGGTTAATGGACAAAAATGCATCAGGGCCTGTTATCACCTATCCAATTGGCCTGTGGTGTTTGAAATAGAGCGCCAATCGAAGCGCGAGGAGTGAGAGGTTTGGTGATTCCAAGAGAACAACGAGTAGCCCGCTGTTGCGCTGTTTCATGCGCAAACCTGTGGACAGGTGAGGAAAGGCCTTAGTTCATGTTGCTGTACAGTCTTTCCATTCTATTGGGTCTGGTTGTTCTGGTTTGGAGCGCAGACCGGTTTATCAGCGGTGCCGCGGCGTTGGCTGACAATCTGGGCGTGTCTCCCATGCTGATCGGCCTTACCGTGGTTGGATTCGGTACTTCAGCCCCGGAAGTCCTGGTCTCGGTGATGGCGGCCGTGAACGGCAACCCAGGTTTGGCGATCGGTAATGCGGTCGGTTCGAATATCGCCAATATCGGCCTGATTCTCGGGGTGACCGCCCTGGTGATCCCCCTCTCTGTCCACTCCAGCGTGTTGAAGCGTGAGTATCCGATTCTGCTTGGCGTGACAGTAATCTGTATTCTGCTGATGCTGGATGGGGAACTGGGTCTGCTGGATGGCGGGATACTGCTTGTCTTGCTGGTCGGGGTGTTCGGCTGGATGATCTATACCGCCAAAACCGGTGAGGCTGACCCGATAGCCGGGGAGTACGATGCAGAGATCCCCCACGATGTGCCGACCCGCAAAGCCATGATGCTTTTGGTTGGCGGATTGGTTCTGCTGCTGATCAGCTCGAGGGTGCTGGTCTGGGGGGCGACCAATGTGGCGGTTGAGCTCGGTGTCAGCGATGTTGTGATCGGCCTGACGATCGTGGCGATCGGCACCAGCCTGCCGGAACTTGCCGCCAGTATCACCAGTGCGATGAAGGGTGAGGATGATATCGCCATCGGCAATGTGATCGGTTCAAACCTATATAATATGTTGGCTGTTCTGAGTATTCCCGGCCTGGTGGCGCCTGGTGCCTTCTCCCCCTTTGTACTGACACGGGATCTGCCGGTGATGTTTGGTCTGACCCTGTTCCTTTTCCTGATGGGCTACGGTTTTGGTAAACCGGGGCGGATCAATCGAATTGAGGGATTGGGGCTGCTGCTCTGTTTCATCGGCTACCAGTCCTGGCTGTTCTACTCTGTGGTGGTACCACTTTGAGATGTCAAATCAAACCGTACATACTGTTCAGATGAAAAGATCCTCTACGCCCACCGAGCAAGAGATGGCCCAGATGATTGAGCTGGGTCAGGCTGTGATTGAGACCGAGGCTGCTGCTGTTTCGGCGCTGATTCCCAGGCTTGGGGATGGATTCGCCCAGGCCTGCCACTATCTGCTCCATTGCCGAGGACGGATCGTGGTGATTGGCATGGGTAAATCCGGACATATCGGCAACAAGCTGGCGGCTACTCTGGCGAGTACCGGCAGCCCGGCGTTTTTTGTCCACCCCGGGGAAGCCAGTCACGGAGACCTGGGCATGATCACACCGGACGATGTGGTGCTCGCCCTGTCGAATTCCGGCGAGACCGGCGAACTGCTGGTGATTCTGCCACTGCTCAAGCGGCTCGGTGTACCCCTGATTGCCATGACCGGCAAAGCCCACTCCACCCTGGCCAAAGAGTCGGAAGTGCACATCGATGTGAGTGTCGATAAGGAGGCCTGTCCTCTCGGCCTGGCGCCGACTTCCAGTACCACGGCCGCGCTGGTGATGGGGGATGCGCTGGCGGTTGCTCTATTGCAGGCCAGGGGGTTCACTGCGAAAGACTTTGCTCTGTCCCATCCCGGTGGTTCGCTGGGTCGGCGGCTGTTGCTGCATGTGGCTGACATCATGCATAGCGGAGAAGCGCTTCCCAGGGTAAGCCAGGATGCCAGCCTGCATGAGGCATTGGAGGTGATGTCCGTGAAAGGCCTGGGAATGACGGCGGTGGTCGATCAGCAGGGGCAGTTGGTTGGTGTCTATACCGATGGCGATCTACGGCGTACCTTGAATCAGCCGATCGACATCCACAAGATGCGTGTCGCAGAGGTGATGACTAAAAATTGTAAACAGGTTCCACCAGAGATGCTGGCGGCCGAGGCATTGCAGATGATGGAAGAGAACAAAATCAACGGCCTGCTGGTTGTGGATGGGGAACGACGCCTGGTTGGCGCGTTCAATATGCATGACCTGTTGAGGGCTGGCGTAATGTAGAGAGATTCATCTGGCGACTGAATGGCTTGCTTTGAGTCGCCGGCATTACAAATAGCGTCACAGAATAAAAATTAAACATTAGGGGGGCAAGATGCAGGATATTCATGAGAAGGCCAAAGCGGTCAAACTGGTGATCTTCGATGTTGACGGTGTACTGACCGATGGTGGACTTTTTCTCGGTGACGATGGTCAGGAGTATAAAGCCTTCCACTCCAGAGATGGGCATGGCATGAAAATGTTGCAGTATACCGGTGTGGTGATCGGCATCATCACAGGCCGCACTTCTGAAGTGGTGAGATTGCGTATGGAGAGTCTGGGTATTGAGTATGTCTATCAGGGCAAGCTGGAGAAACTGCCTGCCTATGAAGAGCTGAAGGAGAAGCTTGGGCTGTCGGATGAACAGATCGCCTATGTGGGTGATGATGTTGTGGACCTGCCGATCATGCGGCGGGTGGGGTTGGCCATCGCTGTACAGGATGCCCATCCGTTCGTGCTTCAGCATGCCCACTGGCAGACGCCCCATGGCGGCGGGCGGGGTGCCGCCAGAGATGTGTGTGAAATGATCATGCAGGCTCAGGATACCTTGCAGTCAAGCCTGGAACGCTATCTTTGAACAGGCGCCTGCTCGGTCTGTTGCTGATGTTTGCACTGGTATTGAGTTTGGCCTGGTGGGTGAACGAATTGAGACGGCCGGAGCTCAAGCGACCCGAGCTCGCCAGGGATACCCCCGATACCTACGCCGTCAACCTGCTGGTAAAACAGTATGATGACCATGGGCAGTTGTTACAGATCCTGCAAACCCCCAGAATGACCCATTATGAGAAGCGCGGTATCACCGAGCTCTCCCAGCCGGTGGTGCAGCGATTCAGGGCCGATGAGCCTGCCTGGCAGTTGCGTGGTGAAAATGGACTGGCAGACCATCATCGGGAGACGCTCTTTCTTCCGGGCCAAGTGGTGATTGAACGTGAAGGGAGAGCTGAGTTTGCGCCTTACCATATTGAGACCGAAGATCTGACAATTCATGCGGAAGAGTCTTATGCCGAGACCACTGAGGCTGTCAGAATCGACAGTGGTGTGGATTGGCTGTCAGCGGTTGGTATGCAGATCTGGTTTGATGAACCGTCACGCTTGAAGCTGCTCGGTCAAGTGCGAGGGCACTATGAATTTGAATAAAGGCAGGAGTTTGATCTGTAGTCTGCTGATGGCGGTTGCGATACCAGCCTGGGGGCTGGAGAGCGACCGTAATCAACCGATGTCGCTTGAAGCGGACAGTCTCTCCATCAACGAGTCTACCGGTATCAGTCTCTACGAGGGCAATGTGACGATCGTACAGGGCAGCATGAAGTTGTGGGCGGATCGTCTCTGGGTTCACCGCTCTGCCGGCAAAACAGAAAAGATTATCAGTGAGGGGCAACCGACAAGATTCAGTCAGTTGCCGGAAGTCGATGGTGTTGAGGTTCGTGGTCAGGCACAGCGAATTGAGATTCATCTCAAGCGCAATGAGATGTTACTGATCGACGATGCCCTGCTCGAGCAGGGGGGGAACAGCTTCCGCAATGACCGTATCGTCTATAACCGGGCCAACGCACAGGTAATGGCGGGCAGCAGTGTCCAGGGTAAACAGCGGGTGCAGGTAGTGATTGAGCCCCGGACCGGGAAAACTGAACCGTGAGTCAGTTGCAGGCTGTCGATCTGCAGAAGCAGTACTACAAGCGCAAAGTGGTGGACGGCGTCTCGCTGAACCTCAACAGCGGGGAAGTGGTGGGGTTGCTGGGGCCCAATGGTGCGGGCAAGACCACCAGTTTCTATATGATTGTGGGTCTGGTGCAGGCGGATCAGGGACGGATCTATCTGGATGGGGAGGAGTTGACCGATCAGGCGATGCACAAACGGGCCCGTCTGGGGATCGGCTATCTGGCCCAGGAGCCCTCCATCTTCAGGCGCTTGACGGTGGCGCAGAATATTCTGGCGATTCTGGAGCATCGCAAAGAGCTGGACAGCCAGGCACGCAAGGCCCGATGTGAGCAACTGCTGTCGGAGTTCGGTATCGAACACCTGCGGGAGAGCATGGCGATGAGTCTCTCCGGTGGTGAGCGGCGTCGGCTGGAGATTGCCCGGGCCCTCTCTATGGAGCCGGCTTTCATCTTACTCGATGAGCCCTTTGCCGGCGTTGATCCGATTGCCGTGATCGATATAAAAAAGATCATCCAGCACCTGAAATCGCTAAAGATTGGGATCCTGATAACCGATCACAATGTTAGGGAGACACTGGATATATGCGACCGGGCCTACATTATCAATAGCGGCAAAGTGCTGGCGGAGGGATCCACTGAGGAGATCCTCGGTAATCAGGAGGTGCGCAGTGTCTACCTGGGTGAAAATTTTACGATGTGAGTCTATAACACTGTTTTTTAATGGATTAAACAGGGCTAAGCTGGCACTGCGAAGGCGGGCACAATGAGTAAGGGATTCAGCGCAGTGCAGTGTGAATCCGGGAGAATCGACCCAGTGAAGAAGAATCTTTCCGTAGACGGCTATTTTTAGCTAAAATGAGATTAAAGACATACAAATAACATACCAGGTTTAAAGATATCTCTGCTATGAAGCAGGCGCTACAGCTCCGACTCGGACAACATCTCACCATGACACCTCAACTGCAGCAGGCAATCCGCCTGTTGCAGCTCTCTGCGCTCGACCTGAGTCAGGAAGTTCAGGAGGTGCTTGAGACCAACCCGATGCTCGAGGGTGAGGAGGAGTTCAGCACATCATTGCAGAAAGAGGGGGAGGCTCAGGAGGGTGGCGAGCAGGCTCGGGAGAGCAAGGAAGTCGAGGCTTCGAACGACATCAACAACGAGCGGGAGATTCAGACCGACAGCAGTCAGTTGAGCGAGGATCTGCCGGTCGACAGTGAATGGACCGATGTCTACGACAGCTACCTGCCGCCGGCAAGCAGTGGCGGTGATGCCGCGGACCATGACTATCTGGTCCAGCGGAGCGGCGCTGTAACCCTGCATGATCATCTGGTCTGGCAGATGACCCTGACCCCTTTTACCGAACAGGATACCCTGATAGCCACCGCACTGATCGACAGCATCGATGAGGATGGATACTTCAAAGGGGATCTGCAGGAGATTCTGACTTCGCTGAATGATGAGGAAGCGACCCTGGAGGATATCGAGGCGGTGCTGCATCGGATTCAGGCATTCGATCCGCCGGGTGTCGGAGCCCAGGGCGCCCAGGACTGCCTGCTGATTCAGCTTCGTCAATTGGCGGAAGATACCCCCTATCGGGATCAGGCGATAAAACTCTGCCGGGACCACTTCAATCTGCTCTCCGCCCAGGATCAGAATCAGATCATACGTCGCATGAAGGTGGATCAGCAGGAGCTCGCCTCGATCATGCAACTGATCAGAACATTGAATCCCCATCCGGGCACAGCGATCGCCCACAGTGAGCCTGAATATGTGATTCCGGATGTCTTTGTCAGCAAGCGCAACAACCGCTGGGTTGTCGAACTGAACGGGGAGGTTACCCCCAAGCTTCGGGTCAACAATGACTACGCCAGCCTGATCCGGCGGGCGGATCAGAGTGATGACAATACCTTCCTGAAGAACCATCTGCAGGAGGCGCGCTGGTTCATTAAAAGCCTGATGAGTCGTAATGAGACTATTCTGCGCGTTGCGAGTAAGATTGTTGAATATCAGCGGGGCTTTTTCGAGCATGGCGAGGAGGCTATGAAACCGCTGGTATTACGGGATATTGCCGAAGCGTTGGATATGCACGAATCGACCATTTCCCGGGTAACGACCCAGAAATATATGCATACCCCCAGGGGCACGTTGGAGTTCAAGTACTTCTTCTCCAGCCACGTCAATACCAGCGCCGGAGGGGAGTGCTCCTCCACTGCAATTCGAGCACTGATTAAAAAATTGATTGCCGCTGAGAATGCAAGCAAACCGCTCAGTGACAACAAGATCGCCGCCATCCTCTCGGAACAGGGCATCAAAGTGGCCCGCCGAACGGTGGCAAAGTATCGTGAATCGATGAGCATACCGCCATCGAATGAGCGTAAACGACTGATGTAGGTGAATCGATCTGCCACGCAGGATGTCCATGAACTCAGGGGTTGTTGTATCAGCCGAATCCGGCTTCATGGTCAGTCTGCTCGATGGTTTCGGGAATCGATTCGGCGAGTCGGTCAGAGTGATGAGCCAACTCATCTAAGACAGGAGATAATTATGCAAATAAGCGTTACCGGTCATCATGTGGAAGTAACCGATGCCTTGAAAAGCTATGTAGATAATAAATTCGAACGTCTTGAGCGGCATTTTGATAATGTCATCAATGTGCATGTCATCTTGAGCGTTGAGAAGCTAAGGCAGAAGGCGGAAGCCACCATGCAAGTGAACGGTGCCAGCGTATTCGCTGATTCAGTGCAGGAAGATATGTATGCCGCCATTGATGGCTTGACTGACAAGTTGGACAGGCAGGTGATAAAACACAAGGAAAAGATGCAGAGTCATCGCGCCGGTAGCGGTGCGAAGTATGCAGTTGAGTAATTTTCGATAGATTGAACTGGCGAGGTCTCCATGTTTCCCGACGGATTTCTGCTTGAGGAACGTCTCGGCTGCGGTGTGGAGGCAGCCAGTAAAAAACGCGCCCTTGAGCAGCTTGGTCAGAGATTGGCCGATGCTGCTCCCGGGCTGTCACAGGATATTGTGTTCGATGCATTGCTTGAGAGGGAGCGACTGGGCAGCACCGGACTGGGCAAAGGAATTGCGCTACCCCATGCGCGCATGTCTCAGGTCACTCAGGCCACCGCAGCATTCATTCAGATGCCCACTGGGGTCGATTTTGACGCCATAGACAGTCAACCGGTCGATCTGGCGTTCGCCATGCTGGTGCCGGAACAGGCCACAGACGAACATCTGCAGCTGCTGGCGAAGTTGGCCAGAATGTTCGATGACCCCCCGTTTTGTACCGCTCTGCGTGAGGCGGAAACAACGCAGCAACTGTTTCAGTTGATCAAGCAGCGAGAAACCGTAACCGCAACAGATTAATGCCATCCAACTACACCATTCGCGATCTTTTCGACGAATTTGCCAGCGAACTTGAACTCAGCTGGGATGGTGAGGGTGGTGAAGAAAAAATCCTTCTCGACAGTGAGTCCTCCGATGGACAGCAAACGGTGGGACCGCTTAATCTGATCCGTCCGAACCAGATACAGGTAATCGGTCCTCCTGAGCAGCAACATATGATGAATGGTGGAGACGCCGGTTATCTGGAGTCTCTGAAAACCCTCTTCGCCTCTTCCCCGCTTGCACTGATCTTTACCGATGGTCTGCAGCCCAAGCCGGCCTGCCTGGAGTCGGCGAAAAACAGTCACACGGCTTTGATGTTTACCCCCAAAGGGGATAACCACGTCATCCATAGACTGTTGGAGAAGTTCAGCCTGCCAGTGGGTGAGACTCTGCTGTTGCATGGGGTCTATATGGAAGTGCTGGGTAAGGGTGTGTTGTTGAGTGGCGACCCGGCGATCGGCAAGAGCGAGCTTGCCCTGGCGCTGATCTCACGCGGCCATCGGCTGGTTGCGGATGATGCAACCGAGTTCTATAAAACCGGCACGAACACATTGAGTGGGCGCTGTCCGAAGGTGTTGCAGGATTTTCTCGAAGTCCGTGGACTGGGTCTGATCAATGTCAGGGCCATCTTCGGTAATAGTGCGATAAAACCGAATAAACAGTTACACTTGATCATAGATCTCCTCTACTTTGACGATAAAAAACTCGATAACATGGATCGCCTGGAGGGGTGCCACTCACATCGGACCTTATTGGGTGTTGATGTCCCCCAGACCAGTCTGCCGGTTGCGGCAGGCAGAAATTTGGCGATCCTGGTAGAGACTGCTGTCAGGCAGCATCTGCTGAAGATGGATGGGTACAATGCGACCCAGGATTTTATTGAACGCCAACAAAATTACATCGATCAAGATTAGTCTTGGGGCCTGAACGAGATGGCAAATGAGATAAAACTGCAGATTGTCACCGGACTTTCCGGATCAGGAAAGACCATTGCTCTGCATACACTTGAGGATCTGGGTTACTACTGTATCGACAATCTGCCGGTCTCTCTGCTGATTTCCGTCTCCGATTATCTGAATGATGAGCCAGAGGAGACTTTCAAGAAAACCGCTGTCGGTATCGATGCAAGGAGTCAGCCCGGTCAGATCTCCAATCTGCCGGAGGTGGTGAAGAGTATTCGGCAACGCGGTCTCGACTGCAACATGCTGTTCCTGGATGCTCAGCTGGATACCTTGATCAAGCGCTTCAGCGAGACGCGGCGAAAACATCCCCTGACCAATGAGAAACGTTCACTCAGTGAAGCGATCCAGCATGAGCGGGAGCTTCTACAACCCTTGAATGAGACAGCGGATCTCAGAATCGACACCACCCACACCAATGTGCATGAGCTTCGGGATCTGGTGCGTAACCGGATCGGTGGCGAAAGCGGTCAGGTCTCGATTCTTTTTGAGTCATTCGGTTTCAAGCATGGCCTGCCGAGAGATGTAGACTACCTGTTTGACGTGCGCTGTCTGCCCAATCCCTATTGGCAAACGGAGCTACGTACCTTCACCGGGATGGATAAACCGGTGGCGGATTTTCTGCATGAACAGGATGAAACCAAACAGATGGTGGCGGATCTGACCGATTTTCTGTCACGCTGGATACCGGCGTTTGAAGCGGACGGACGCAGTTATCTGACGATTGCCATTGGCTGTACCGGGGGGCAGCACCGTTCAGTCTATGTGGTGGAGTGTCTGGTCAAACATTTTAAAGCGGCAGGACTGCAGGTGATGAGCCGTCATCGTGAATTATCATGAGCATCGGCCTGCTGTTGATCACACACAGTCGCATCGGTGATGCACTTGTGGAGACAGTTAAAAAGATGTTTGTGGAGTTGCCGTTGCCGATCAAAACCTTGACTGTGAGCACCGAGTGTAATCCTGATCAGATCAAAACAGAGGCACACCAGCTGGTGGAAGATCTGGATGATGGTGATGGTGTGTTGGTGTTTACCGACATCTATGGCTCCACACCGAGTAATATTGCTTACAGCCTTGCGGATAGAGGGCGTGTAAATGTGGTTTCAGGGCTCAATCTGCCGATGCTGATACGAACCCTGAATTATCTCGATCTCGATCTGAAGTTGCTGACTGAAAAAGCGGTCAGTGGCGGCAGGGAGGGGATCCACTGCTGTGAAAGGCCTATGAGTGTTAACAGGCCCTAACGAGATTCTGAATATTATGTTGCAACAAGAAGTAGAAATCATAAACAAACTCGGTCTGCATGCCCGTGCGGCAGCTAAATTGGTCAGTTGCGCCAACAGTTACGAAAGTGACGTCTTCCTTAACCGCAATGGGCAGAGAGTGAACGGAAAGAGCATCATGGGGGTGATGATGCTGGCGGCCAACAAGGGCTCAATGCTGAAACTGGAAATCGATGGTCGTGATGAGTCTCAGGCGATGGAGGCTCTGATCGTGCTCATCAATGATCGCTTCGGGGAGGAGCAATGACACTATCCTGTCAGGGTATAGGGATCAAAACCACGCGGGAAGTCGCGATTGGTGAGGCCTACCTGTTACAGCATGGTGTACCTGAGATCACTCATCGTGAAATTCCCCAGGAGCGGGTGGCTGCGGAAATCGATCGCTTCGAAACGGCACTCCTGACGACCACCAACCATCTGCGCTCGGTACGGGACCAGATTCCCTCCGATACGGCACAGGATATCAGTGAGTTCATCGACACCCATCTGCTGATGCTGGAAGATAATGCCATCAGTCAGGCGACGGTCAGCCTGATCCGGGAAAAGCTCTATAGTGCGGAGTGGGCTCTGCAGGTTCGTCGGGATGAGTTGGTACGGGTGTTCGATGAAATGGACGACCCCTATCTGCGTACCCGTAAGGATGACGTGAACCATGTGGTCGGCCATGTGCAGTTCGTCCTGGCTGGCGGCAAACCGGAGCAGCGGGGTGATCTGAAAGGACGGGTCGTCGTTGCTCGGGATCTGACTCCGGCAGAGACCATCATGATGAAAAACCAGGGGGTAGCTGCCTTCATCACCGAATTCGGCGGGCCTCTCTCCCATACGGCCATTCTGGCGCGCAGCCTGGGTATCCCGGCGGTGGTGGGTGTTCATCAGGCGACCGTGCTGTTTCGTCAGGGTGAACCGTTGGTGGTCGATGGGGCCCAGGGTGTGGTGCTGGCCGACCCCACAGAACGGATACTTGATTACTACCGGCAGCGTATCGAGAGTCGGCGAATCCGTGAGGTGGAGCTGAGGCAGCAGGTCGATCTGCCGGCATTGACCACCGACGGTGAACGCATCTCGCTCTACTCCAATATCGAGTTACCCGATGATATTCCGGTAACCATGGAGAACCGGGCCGATGGCGTGGGGCTTTTCCGTACGGAATTTCTCTATATGAACCGCACAACACCGCCGTCAGAAGAGGAGCAGTATGGCGTCTATGTTGATGCGGTGAAGGGGCTGAAGGGGATTCCTCTGACGATTCGCACCCTCGACCTGGGTGTGGACAAAACCACTGATACGATGCCGGATTCGGGTTGTATGCCGGCGATCAATCCGGCGCTCGGTTTGCGTGCGATCCGTCTCTGTCTGAAGGAGCCGGAACTCTTCATTCCTCAGCTCAGGGCGATATTGCGAGCTTCAGCTGAAGGGCCTGTGAGGCTGATGATTCCGATGCTCTCCGGGGTTCAGGAGCTGAAGCAGGTGCTGGCCATCATCGACAAGACGAAACAGGATCTGATCGGTGAGGGGGTGACCTTCGATCGGGACATTCCGATCGGAGGCATGATCGAGGTGCCGGCAGCGGCACTGGCGGCCAAACGCTTTGCCCACTATCTCGATTTTCTCTCCATCGGTACCAATGATCTGATTCAATACACATTGGCTGTGGACCGTATGGATGAAGAGGTGAACTTTCTCTTCGATCCGCTCCACCCGGCCGTGCTGATGCTGATCCGCTATACCATCGAGGCGGCTCAGGATGCGGATATTCCAGTCAGTATGTGTGGTGAGATGGCGGGTGATCCCCGCTATGTTCGGCTGCTGTTGGGTTTGGGCTTACGGGAGCTCAGTATGCAACCCAGTGCGTTGCTGGAAACTCGCGAGCTGATTCGCGAGTGCAACCTGTTTGATCTGCAGCAGAAGACCAGGATTTTCATGCAGGAGCTGGAGGACAACGATGATGAGCAACTGTTCGACAAGGTCTTTCTACAGCTTTAGCGCTTTTTCTCAGTCTCTGCATCAAAGCCGCACTGCCAGTAAGTTCTTCTCCGGTTGAATCGAAAGCAGCTCAGCTGTTACGGCGGTCGCTTTTTTTATCGCCTTGGGGCGTGGTACGGAATCCTCTGCAATCAATGCTTCTGTGATCCGTTGCCGCGCGGTTTTGGCTGACTTTGTATTCATACTGAAGTACTTTGATGCCGATTTCCACGCCGACAATGGCAGGCAGTAGTTGCGCTTTGAGTTCACTGCCAGGAATTGGGGCGAAGGATTTCATCTGCCACTGTCAGGCGTTCAACCAATCTAATCCACACTGCCGGGTTTTCAAGCGTACTCAGTCATCCTCTTCCGGGTATTCATGGCAGAGTGTACAGCTGACCGCTGTGCCCTTTGCCAGAGAGATGGTTCTTTCGCCGTCATCGTCGCGCAGATAGGTTCTGTCGGCGGCGGTTTGCGAGAGTACCGTGCCTTGCAGATTGGTGCCATGGCAGCTGCGGCAGCTGTTCGGGTCTGCCTCATAGAAATCCTCATGGTTTAGGTTCCAGCTACGGCTGTTGACATTGTGCATGCCATGGGGACCGGAGAGGGTCAGCGGCAGGCTGGTATGGCAGGTGGCGCAGTCACTGACAGTTCCGGCGTGACCCTGTAGCTGGATCGATGCCAGATTGTCATTCGCCTCTGGATTGGCGTTGGGCCAGATTGCATGGGTGGAACCGTGGCAACCCTCGCAGGCAACGCCACCGTGACCCAGGCTGTTGCGGTAGAGGGTGTTATCGTTCTCGGCAAATCGCTTGTTGCTCGCGATGCGTGGCGTGGCTGTATCGATATCGTCACTCCAGGCCTGGCTGAGTCGGATGCTGCTGCCCAGGTGGCTGGTGGCGTCTCCGGTATGGCAGGACTCGCAGCGCGGCTCATCGAGCCAAGGGGAGCGCTCCTCCCGACCTACCGCCAGCATGCTGCCATGACAATCAGCGCACTCGATGCCAGCGCCACCCATCGCACCTCTCAGGCATTGAGTGACTTTACCCGGATGGCATTGATAACAGGTCTCCTGCAGTGTGCCGTCACTGGGAAATATCGGTTCACCACTGCTCTCGTCGATCAGTTCACCATGGTGCCTGTGCATCACCTCCGACATGCTGTCCTGGTTCAGTTGGCTGCCGCTGGGTCCGGATCCGTTCAGGTCGAGTGCCGCTGAGTAGTGGCAGGATGCACAGAGTACCGGTTTGCTAGCCACCAGGCTGGTGGCGTGTTCTGCATCATGCAGTAGCAGAATGTTCTCTTTGGCGGCCTGAAGAACACTGTTGCTATCATTGATGTCGTCGGGCAGTTCAAATGGGATTTCGCTGTCGGTGGGTGCTGCAATCTCCCCCGCCGCATGACAGTTCTGGCAGTCCGCCTCCGAGGCCACAGGTAAAACAACGTCGAGAGAGGCGAGTGAGTCCTCACTATTGGCAGCTTGAGCGGTTACCCTCATCAGTGGATAGGCGTTGAGTTGTCCGCTGTCATCGATGGGCAGGATGGGAATGCCTTCAGCAGAGAACCACTTTTTCGTTTCGTTGTAGTGGTTAAAAGGCTGGGGATCATTGGCGCTATACGGATTGAGAATGCCGGGCATCTTCTGCTCAAACATCAGCCCTTCGTCAGGTGCCGGGTCATCGCCGAACAGGTCGAACACAAAACTGTTGCCGGTATTCGGATTGGTGCTCCAGAAGTTGGTTTTACTGACGCTGCCTGCCAGGTTCTGGCTGGTGGAGTTGATTGAGCCGGATGGATCGGTGGTGGCGAGGTAACTGAGCTGAACCTCGCTGGAGTCGAGCAGACGGGGTGGGTTACCCCGGGCTACCACCTGACTGTGGATGACATTGAAGGGTGGCAGGATGACGAAAGTGGAATAGTCCAGGTCGGCGCAATGCATGCCAAGGTCGTTGAACGCGAGAACCCGGTGAGTACCGCTTACATCACTGACCCCGGGACCGTTTTCATGATCATCGTCATCATCATCGTCCCCTCCACCGCCACCGCCGCAGGCGATCAGAGAGAGGCTCAGCATCAACAGGATCATCCACTGGTTTTTTCCGCGCATCTGTGTCACTCCCTAGTTTCCACGTTTCCTGGAATTGATTGTTATGGGAATTATATCCCAAATAATCCGATGCTTCGAGCGTGTTATTTAACACCCTCAGCGGGTTACCGGTGATACCTGCCAGATTTTTGCCGCATACTCACTGATCGTCCGGTCACTTGAAAAATATCCCATGCGGGCGGTATTGAGGATTGCCATACGATTCCAGACGTCAGGCTGTTGATAGATGCCATCGGCTCTATCGCTGCTTCCCATATAGGCATCGAAGTCAGCCAGCACCTTGAAGTGATCCACATTCAACAGGCTGTCGGTGATCATGCGGTATCGGGTCGGCTCTTCAGGGGAGAAGAAACCATTGGCAATCATATCGATGATTCGCCTGAGTCTGGGATTCGACTCATAGTATAGTCTCGGTTGGTAGCCTTGCTGATTGAGCCGGGCAATGTCGTCGGTTTGCAGACCGAAGATGAAAATATTCTCATCCCCTAGCTGCTCCCGCATCTCCACATTGGCGCCATCCATGGTACCCATGGTGAGGGCGCCGTTCAAAGCCAGTTTCATATTTCCGGTACCCGAGGCCTCCATGCCGGCGGTGGAGATCTGCTGCGACAGCTCGGCAGCGGGAATGATGTCGGTTGCGGTGGTGACATCATAGTTAGGGATGAAGATGATCTTCAGCCGGTCACTCACCGCAGGATCGTTGTCGATGACATCGGCAACGTCATTGATCAGTCGAATAATCAGCTTTGCCATGCTGTAACCTGGTGCCGCCTTGCCGCCGAACAGGATGGTACGGGGTACACAATCACATCCCGGGTCATCCACCAGTCGGTTGTAGAGTTCAATGGCGCGAAACAGGTTGAGCAGCTGGCGCTTGTATTCATGGATGCGCTTTACCTGAACATCAAACAGAGTGTGGGGATCGACCTCTTTATCCAGGAAGTAGTTGATCAGTTTGCTGATATGCTTTTTATTGGCCAGTTTGATTGCAGAAAACTTCTCCTGAAAGCCGCGATCCTCCGCAAACCCTTCAAGCTGCTGGATCTTGCTCAGATCCTTCACCCATTCGGCGCCTATGGCATCGCTGATCAGCGACGAGAGTCTTCGATTGGATAGATAGAGCCAGCGCCTTGGTGTGATTCCGTTGGTGATGTTGATGATCTTGCCCGGATAGAATCGGTCGAAATCCCTGAAGGTGGCGTTTCGCAACAATTCGCTGTGGAGTGCAGAGACTCCGTTCACCTTATGGCTGCCGATGATGGCCAGATGGGCCATGCGGATGCGCCGTTCACCTCTTTCATCGATGATCGAGAGCCTTCGCAGGATATCCATGTTCCCCGGATGCCGATGCCCGAGCATCAGTAGAAAGCGTCGGTTGATCTCCAGGATCACCTGCAGATGTCTTGGCAGCAGTGTTTCAAAGGTTTTCACCGGCCAGCTCTCAAGTGCCTCTGGCAGCAGGGTGTGGTTGGTGTAGGAGAAGACCCGTGTGGTGATCTCCCAGGCGGGTTGCCACTCCAGCTGATGTTTATCCATCAGCAGGCGCATCATCTCGGGGATGGCGATTGCCGGATGGGTATCATTGAGCTGTATCGCCACTTTCTCCGGCAGTTCATGCAGGTCGTCGTGGTCGGTGAAGAAACGCCGTAAGATATCCTTTAACGAAGCGCTGACAAAAAAGTACTGCTGCTTGAGACGCAACAGCTTGTTCATGGTGGAGCTGTCGTTAGGATAGAGTACCTTGGAGATGTTTTCAGAGAGGGTCTTGCCGACCACCGCTTCGGTGTACTCCCCCTGATTGAACTGATTGAGATCGAAGGCTTCATGGGCTTTGGCGCTCCACAGTCGTAAGTTGTTCACCGTGTCGTTATGGTAGCCCGGGATCGGTGTGTCGTAGGCCTGGGCGATGATGATATCCCCATCGATCCAGTCAAAGTGCCGGCGTCCACTACTGTCCTGGTACTCCATGACTCTTCCGCCATAGCGTATCCGGTAGGAGACTTCGGGTCGGGGAAACTCCCAGGGGTTGTCGTGTACCAGCCAGTTCTCCGGCAGTTCGACCTGATTACCGTTTTCAATCTGCTGGCGAAACATGCCATATTCGAAACGGATGCCGTAACCGTAACCCGGAATATTGAGGCTGGCCATGGAGTCGAGAAAGCAGGCGGCGAGTCGGCCCAGCCCACCATTGCCCAGGGCGGCATCGTGTTCCAGGCTGCGTAGCCGCTCGAGTTCTATGCCGAGTTTGTGCAGCGCTTTGCCACAGGCGTCGTAGATATCCATATTCAGCAGGCTGTTGATCAGACTGCGACCGATCAGAAACTCCATCGACAGGTAGTAGACCCGTTTTGCATCGTGCTTGTAGTAGCTGCGTTGAGTCTCCATCCAGCGCTCGATGAGCCGATCCCTGACCACATGGCTGAAGGCCATCATCCAGTCATGATCGGTTGCGGTAAAAGGATCCTTGCCGATGGTATAGACGAGATGGTTGGAGACAGATCTTTGAATCGCCTTGGAGTCAGAGCCCAGGTAGTCGTACTTGAAGGCGCGATGTTTTACGTCACTGCTCATATGCTGTTGATCGGGTTGTGTTGTTATTGTGACCTTGCGGTTCCAGGTTTGCTAAATGATGTAAAACCCTGCTCCTCTGATTATTTCATTTTTTGCCATCCCGGTGCATGCACAGATTCATGAAATTCAACCACATCGACTGCCACCTGAAGCGGTTGGAATCGTTTATCAAAGAGATCAGATCCTGTCTGATGCAGGAATCCTGGCCCTGCCGTTACTTCAATAATAATACAGCACCCGTAGCGGGGCAGGTTCGGAGCTGGAGATTCTTGATCAGGCCTTTGCTGTTTTCTGTCGCAGGCTATTGACCCATGAGATTCGCATCAGGCCGGGCAGTATCAGGCTGTAGATCATCAGGCCAAGCCCATCCGCCGCCAGATCAAGCAGGGAAAAGAAGCGATGGGGGAGAAAGGCCTGGACAGTCTCGATGAACAGTCCGTAGCCAAGCAGAGAGAGGGCTTTGGTGAAATTCCAATCGGTTTCAGGCCAGGAAAAGTCGCACAGCAGCGCGAGGTAGAGAAAGGCGAGCGTGTGGGAGAGCTTGTCATTCAGGCTGCTGACAGCGGCTATCTGCAGAGGTGTGAATGCGAGAAAACAGATTGCCACCAGGCTGATTGCCAAAACACCCCGCAACAGGGTGCTTGGCAATCGACTCCTGGAATTCTGTTGATCAGCTGTCATCCGTCGCCTGTTCCCTGGCGATGGCTCGATAGGCGATATCGGTACGGAAATAGACACCATCCCAGCGGATGGCTCGGGTCAGCTGGTAGGCGTTCTGCTGTGCCTGGGTGACCGTTTCACCCAGTGCGGTGGCGCAAAGGACGCGGCCTCCGGAGGTGACGACCTGGTCCCCTTTGATACTGGTTCCGGCATGAAATACCTTAAGCTCATTGTTGTCACTCTCCGGCAGACCGGAGATCGGTAATCCCTTGTCGTAACTTCCAGGGTAGCCGCCAGCTGCCAAGACCACGCCAACCGATGCCCGGGGGTCCCATTCGGTTGTCTGCTGGTCCAGGCTGCCATCCAGGGCAGCCAGACAGTGAGCGACCAGATCCGATCTCATACGCAGCATGATCGGTTGCGTCTCCGGGTCGCCAAAGCGGCAGTTGTATTCGATAACCTTCGGGGTGCCGTCGGCCGTGATCATCAGGCCGGCATAGAGGAATCCGGTGTAGGGCAGACCCTCCTCGGCCATACCTCTGACGGTTGGTAGAATCACTTCATCCATGATCCGCCGGTCAATGGTCTGTGTAACCACCGGGGCAGGGGAGTAGGCGCCCATGCCTCCGGTGTTGAGACCAGTATCACCATCGCCGACCCGTTTGTGATCCTGGCTGGTAGCCATCGGTAGCACATGCTCACCGTCGGCCATCACAATGAAGCTGGCCTCTTCACCCTCGAGGAACTCTTCGATCACCACCCGGTGACCTGCTTCGCCAAAGGCGTTACCTGCGAGCATGTCTTTGACCGCTGTTTCTGCAGTCTCCATGTCCATCGCGACAATCACCCCTTTACCGGCAGCCAGGCCATCGGCCTTGATTACAATGGGCGCGCCACACTGGTGCAGATAGGCCAGTGCCTGGTCGATATCCGTAAAGGTCTGATAGTCGGCGGTTGGGATGTTGTGGCGGGCCAGGAAGTCCTTGGTGAAGGATTTTGAGCCCTCCAGCTGGGCCGCTCCCTGGGTTGGTCCGAAACAGCGCAGGCCGGCCTGCTGAAAGGCGTCGGTGATGCCCATCACCAGGGGAACCTCCGGGCCGATGATGGTCAGGCCGATCTGATTCGATTTGGCAAAGCTGACCAGTTGCTCGATCTCTTCAACAGCGATGTCGATGTTTTCGAGTTTCTCTTCCAGTGCCGTACCGGCGTTACCCGGTGCCACATAGACCTTCTCGGCCAGAGGGGATTGAGCCGCTTTCCAGGCCAGGGCGTGTTCTCGGCCGCCCGAACCGATTACCAGTATATTCATTAGTGACGGAAGTGACGCATACCAGTGAAAACCATAGCCATACCATGCTCGTCAGCTGCGGCGATGGCTTCCTCGTCGCGCATTGAGCCGCCCGGCTGGATGACTGCCGCAATGCCCGCTTGTGCAGCATTGTCGATACCGTCGCGAAACGGGAAGAAGGCATCGGAAGCCATCACGGAACCCGTTACCTCCAGTTTGGCGTGTTCCGCCTTGATGGCGGCGATACGGGCAGAGTTGACCCGGCTCATCTGGCCGGCACCGACACCGATGGTCATGCCGTTGCGGCCGTAGACGATGGCATTCGATTTGACAAATTTGGCCACCCGCCAGGTGAACAGCAGATCCTGCATCTCCTGCTCCGTAGGTTGTCGTTTGGTGACGACCTTGATCTCGTTACTCAGCTGCAGATCCGCATCCTGTACCAGTAAGCCACCGTTGACCCGTTTGTATTCGGTGCGGTGGATCGACTCGCTCAGCCACTCGCCACAGGCAAGCAGTCGTACATTCTTTTTACTGCTGACCGCTTCGAGCGCAGCGGCAGAGACCTTGGGGGCAATGATCACTTCCACAAACTGCCGGTCGACGATGGCTTTGGCGGTCTCACCATCCAGCTCCCCGTTGAATGCGATGATGCCGCCGAATGCCGATTCCGGGTCGGTACTATAGGCCCGGTCGTAAGCCTCCAGCAGATTGTTACCGTAAGCGACACCACATGGATTGGCGTGTTTGACGATGACGCAGGCCGGCGCCCCATCGAAGCTTTTGACACACTCCAGTGCGGCGTCGGTATCTGCGATGTTGTTGTAGGAGAGCGCTTTGCCTTGTAACTGTTGAGCGGTTGCCACGCTGGCTTCCTCGATCTCGTGCTCGACAAAGAAGGCTGCTTTCTGATGAGGGTTCTCGCCATAGCGCATGGTCTGGCTCTGCTTGAATTGCATCGAGAGAGTGCGCGGAAAGTGACTGGTTTCGTTGTCCAGTCTGGCACCCAGGTAGTTGGCGATTGCACCATCGTATCGCGCGGTGTGCTCGAAGGTTTTGACTGCCAGATCAAAACGGGTCTTGTCGCTCAGCTGATTTCCATTGGCGGCCATTTCGTCTGTTACCCGCTGATAGTCAGCGGCATCCACCACGACGGTGACATCCCGATGGTTTTTGGCAGCAGCCCTGAGCATGG
>JAHRHW010000245.1 GCA_019100305.1 Candidatus Thiodiazotropha taylori
AGCATACTTCACGAGATTGTTGTTCTTGATATCATTCGCCTCATAACCCGTGATATCCTCAATACCTTCACTGATAAACTGCATTGTCCAGTAATCGTCATTTTTACATCGATAAGCAGCACCTGGCAGATTATCCAAAAGCGTACTGAGTGTCCGCCTGGAACTTCTCAAGTCAGCCACAATCGTCTGCCTTCTTATTGCACCGGTCATGAGATCTGCAACCGTACGCATCATGGAAAGATCATCCTTCAGCCAGGCGTACTCAACAACCATTTGATCCAACCCAAGAAAACCGAGCAAACGATTATTGATCCTTATCGGCACCCCTTTAAGGGTCGAGATACCAAGTTTTCTCATTTCCTGCTCGCAGTCCCCCTTTTCCTCTGCGAGCTCATCAATCGAACCGATGAAATCGACTTCTCTACCTTGAAAAAAATCAACCAGGCACGGAAAAATATTTTTTGCGTTCTGATCAAACAGTTTCTGAAGTGGCGGCTTGCTCTCTACGTACCACTCGTTTGTTAGCATTACATGGCCATTCTCATCCACAACTCTTATCAAGTAGGCTCTTGTACTACCTGTCAACCGCCCTAGCTGCGCTAAAAGATTATCAAAGCTCTCCTGCATCTCAGCCACACCGGCACCTACCAGGCGTGATGAATGCTCAGCAATCATTCGCTCATATTCCAACCGGTAGCTGAGTTCAAGTTCATTCTCCTTTCTTTTAGTTATATCTTCCGCAGTACCTGCTATTCGATAACATTCACCCCGCTCATTCTTGATAGCAAAAGCTTTTGCCTCGATCCAGCTCATAGTGCCATCAGGACGATACACACGATATTCAGGAAAGGTCAGCTCAACCCAATCCTGTGCGCGTTCTTCATTGATGAATTCTTCCACACACTTTAAATCACTTTCCGGAAGCGCCTCCAGCCAGTTCATCGCGTCTTCATAGAGTGACTCTCTGCTTCTCCCCCAAATCTGCTCGTAACCAGGACTTATATAAAAAACTTTTTGCCAGTCCGGCGAACCCAGCCAAAATACCTCTTTGATTGAATGCGTCAGTTGTTTGAATTTCTCTTCACTCTCTCTTAATCTACTACGCTCTTTTCTTAATGCATTAATATCTCTTACCAAGGACAAAATACCGGATGTGTTTTTGTGATCAGCCCTCAATCTGCTTGTGTTTATCTGCGTCCAAACTTCATCACCATCTTTGTTTACAAACTTAACCTCATAAGATCCACTCTCTATTTGCCCACCTCTTAACAGATTATCTGCTGCCTCGACACCTGAACTCTCTACTATGAATTCATGAATTGACTGCCCGATTACTTCATCCAGACTGTAGCCAAGCATATGGGCCAGCCTATTATTGGCAAACAAAATCCTGCCATCCATATCCAGTTGAAATATACCATCATGACTGTTTTCAACTATTTTTCTGTAGCTCTCTTCACTCTTGACTATCTCGACTGTTAACTGCCTGTAACGTCTAAATAAAGCTATGAACACAAAACCAATCGCTAACAGCAACATCAAGCTTGCAACAGCATAATAAAAGTAGCTCTTATACTGGTAAGATTCATCTTCAGGCAAGTTTACCCAGTGTGTTTCCCTTGGAAACTGCTTTTCATCCAACCCATAACTGAGCACCAAACGATAATCAAAATAGGGAACATTCGGGCTGGTTTTATTGACCTTTAAACTTTCGATGGAAATACCTTCTAAGACCTGTTTTGCCAATCTTGCAGCCTGCCTCCCCTGCTCATAGTGATCAATCATTATTCCACCGAAAACCCCACTCTTCAGTCCATGCTGCCAAAAGTGAAAAATTGGCACACCTGATGCTCCCACTATCAGTTTAAGGCTTTCATCGAAAGATTTACTTATTTTGTCTCTATCTTTATAGGCAGAAATTAAAAAAACAAGATCTTCTGAATCGATACGTTTAAGCTGATTTTCCAGTTCAACCCAAGTCATATCCAGAAGAGACAGAGTCTCTATCTCTAACTCATCATATGCCTGTAATACATTTTCAAAACGTTCATAGTCATGCTGACCACTGGTTGTACCATCTATAATCACATAACTTTTATCCGCGTTTGGAAATAGAGACTTGGCCAACTCCAGATTCTCTTTGAATGAGGGCACTTCGACAACCCCGGTATAACCTTTACGCTGTTCCAGTTGAAGCGCCAGTTCCAGTCTGTTAATACCGAGAAAAACAATCGGAATTCCTTCAAACAGGCTCTCTCCATATCCGGATACCATTTCCAAGGCTTGATCGTCTGACACAATCACCAAATCGTACGCTTGCCTGTAATTCAGCTTATAACTCAGTTGCTGAAGAAAATTGATCTGGCTCTGCTCGTCATGCAGGCGCTTAGAATCCATGAATTCAATGTCAACCATAGGTCCATCAAAGGTAAAAACGGATCGGATACCATTTAAAATTCTTGGAGTTGTTGGAAATCCGGGATGATAGGAATAGATCAGCAACACTCTCTTTTCAGAGAATGATGTATCTGCCATTGATGCACAGCCAATTAAGATCAATGCACCAAACAGCAGATATTTCACATAGAGCCCATAACTCATGCTGCAAGCACCCGTTTGCTGAGGGATAGGTTATTAAACTGGATCCTTGCTTTTGTTGACCTTAAAGATGTGGCGTATTAGGTCAATTTATCGTTATTAGATAATCTCCTCATAAAATAATAGGCCAGGATGTCGTTTTTTTTAAGATTTAGATGCGTTCAAATCCTAATTCATGATCAGAACAGCTTGCTTATAATTCTGATCGCAAAAGATAGATCGCAAACATACCTTGATCATCCACCCAATATCGAAGAGATTTGAATCCATTTATAGCAGCCATAGAGATAAACTCTTGCGGGGAGTATTTGTAGGAGTTCTCAGTATGCAGATACTCGCCCTCCTCAAAATCAAACTCATGACCATCCAACCTTAAGGTATGCTTAAGCTTACTGATCAAATGCATCTCAATCCGGCCCGCCTCATTATTGTAGAAGGCTTTTGGGCGAAGTTATCCGGGTTCAGGTCCGCCTTGAGTTCGTTCTGCACTCGATACAACAGATTCAGATTAAATTCAGCCGTTAAACCGGCAGCATCATTATAGGCTGCATTCAACAGGCCGTGATTTTTCTTCGTGTCTATACCAATCAGCAGCATTCCACCTCTACCCACAGTGGAGCGAACCAACCTTAAGAATTCACACGCCTCCAGTTTATTGAAATTTCCCAGGCTGGAACCTGGAAAAAACAGCAATCTGGGACCAATGGGTACCTCCTCAGGTACTGGCAAGGAGTGGGTATAATCGACACAGGCAGCTTGAATGGAGAGCCATGGATACTCCTCAGCCAATGCAGTGGCACTGGATTTCAGGTATTCAAAGGAGATATCCATCGGCACAAAGGCGCTCGGTTGCAAGGCATCCAGTAACAACCTGACTTTACTGGCGCTTCCTGCTCCAGGCTCGATCAAAACCCTGCCACGACCTGCCAGATCAGCTATTTCTGCAGCATTTTGCTCCAGCATCAGCCGCTCTACAGTCGGCAGGTAGTATTCCGGTTGCTGGCATATTTGGTCAAATAACTCAGAGCCACGTTTGTCATAGAAAAACTTGGGAGGAATCGATTTCTGTTGCTGCGACAGTCCTTGCACTACCGCATCATACAAACTCAGCGTATCAGGTTTGTGATCATGAAAGGTTACATTCTCCATCACAGATCCTCCGCCAGACGCAAGCCCGTAAAAGCCCATCGTTCATCCGGATAAAAAAAGTTTCGATAACTCGCCCGGGTATGCCCCGCTGGTGTGATACAACTCCCTCCTTTGAGCACAATCTGGTTGGACATGAATTTTCCGTTATACTCTCCCATGCTTCCCTCTAGGGGATTAAAACCCGGATATGGGGTATAGGGAGAGGCGGTCCATGCCCACAGATCACCGAACCACTGTTCAGCATCTCCGGCCGGAGCAGGATGGAGCCGATCCCTGTCGGCAAAATGACCTTCAACTGGGACTTCAGCCAACATGGACTCCAGTTCCGCTTCCATCGGCAGGCGTTTTCCGGCCCATCTGGCATAGGCATCCGCTTCAAAGTAGTTCAAATGGCAGACAGGTTCATCCCGGTTTAGTGGCCTGACACCTCCCAGGGTGAACTCCATCCACTCTCCATCCTGTTGCCAATAGAGAGGTGCTCGCCAACCCTCACCCTGAATTTGCGCCCAACCGTCGGCAAGCCATAGCGCCGGCTGTCGATAGCCACCATCCTCGATGAAATCGAGATATTCGCCATTGGTCACAAAGCGGTCTGCCAGCCGATGATCGCGCAACAACACCTTATGCCGGGGAGTTTCATTGTCATAGGAAAATCCTTGTTCAGCATGACCGATCTCATAAATCCCACCGGCTCGTTCCACCCAGGCTGCACTGCGCCCAGACTTGTTGGTTTCCGACAAATCCTCCCGATAAACCGGCTTGAGAGGGTTCACAAAGAAATTGTGCTTGATATCCATCAGCAACAACTCCTGATGCTGTTGCTCATGGTTCAAGCCGAGTATCACCCTGAAGGCAAGCTCATCCCACCGGGAGGCGCTGATGTCACTCATCAGTCTCTCCATCGCACGATCCACGGTTTGGCGATAGCGATAGACCTGATCGACAGTCGGTCTCGACAGAAGCCCCCTGTCTGGCCTGGGATGCATCTTTCCGTGGGTATAGTAGTAGCTGTTGAAGAGATAGTCGTAACGCCCGTCGAAGCAGTCGTAACCATCATCGAAATCAGTCAACACAAAGGCTTCGAAGAACCAGGTAACATGGGCAATGTGCCACTTCGGTGGACTGGTCTGGACGATCGACTGAATCTGGTAATCATCCACTGAGAGGGGTGCACAGAGAGTTTCCGTATCGTTACGAACACGCCGGAACTCCTCAATCAGCAACTCCCGGTCAGTTTGCGGTGCAATAGCTCTATCCATTTGATTATAAACATATTTTTCTTTTTTTAGTGATCAGGTGTATTGCTAATAGCTGAACCAGAGGAACGTCCATCGACCCGTTGCAGGAGTGACTGAGCAAGACGGGTCAAGCTCTGTTAAAGCTATTTTGGCAGAATCAGAAATTATCACAGCCCGACAAACCATAGAGTCTTTGCGGATATCGAGTTCTGTATTGAGCAAAAATAGTCTGCATCGATCCAGGGTTCAGGTCTGCGCCTAAGCAATCACTGAAATGAGAATGCTTTAGATACGAGTATAAACTTCCTCAGTGAACAACCTGTGACAACAACAGCAGCTAAAAATTCTCAGCCAATAACGAGGCATTCATCTAAATGTCGGCTACTCCCCATTTCAACCTGGGATAGCGCCATCCCGGTTGCCCGCCGCCGTTGATTCTGGCAATGTGATATTAATTCCCATACGATCACATAAATGAAAGCAAAACCGGATTTTATCTCGGCCTGGATGCGCAACCCGCGCCAAGTCGGCGCACTGTTCCCCAGCAGCGATTGCCTGGCACAGGCCATGGCCGCACAGGTCAACAGTATGAATGGACTCACCATTGAGCTTGGCGCCGGCACCGGCGCGGTCACCTCTGCACTGCTCGACCGGGGCATCAATCCAAAACGCCTGCTGGTGGTAGAGAAAGATCAGATACTGGCGAATAGACTGACCAGTCAATTCCCCAGCCTCTCGATCCTTGCCGGTGATGCCTCCCGACTGCAACAACTGCTGAAACAGAACGAACTGGGACTGGCCGAAAGCGTGGTATCCAGCCTGCCCCTGTTGAACATGCGCATCCACACCCGGATCCGTGTACTCTCTGCCATATTCAACAGCCTCTCTCAGGATGGAAAACTGATTCAATACACCTACTCGCCTGCACCTCCAATCCCTAAACAACTTGCCCGTTCAATGGGGGTGCATGGCTTTCGTATTGATCGCATCCTGTGGAATTTCCCACCGGCCCACGTCTGGATCTATCGCAGGTTCCGCACGCTACTCAGCGATGCTTGAGCGACCGCGCGGGCTTTTCTATCATGGATCCGGCATCTGATCGGGGGGACCAGGACCTAGGGCCTTGATTGGCGCTTTTTCATGCACAACAGGGCGTATTGGATTAATGCTAACAGGCCCTAAGAAGATCAACTATCGGAGTAACTCGATGGGGAGTGACGAATTGCGTCAAGTGTTCTATACCAACCTTGCCTCGATTCCGGCTGGCCGTTACTGCAGTTATGGGGATATGGCCTCACTCTGTGGTGTCCATGTACGCCAGGTTCTTGCCTGGTTGAGAACTCTGCCTGCAGACAGCGATCTGCCCTGGTATCGATTGATTACAGGGCAACGGAAGATCGCAGATTATCCCGGCAATCAAAGACAGTATCGTTTGCTCTCGGATGAGGGTCTGATTCCTGATGCCAAAGGCAAATATTCAACCGCCTGTCGATGGCCGGATCAGTCTGATTGATGCCTCCAGCTTAACGATGAAATTCATTACCGGAGAGTGATTCGAACCCGGCTTCCGCTAACTGCTCTGGAAAATCCACATCGAGCAGAATTCCGGGGTCATCCACTGGCAGTAATTCCAGATCGCTGGGGTAATCGATGAGCAGCTGTCTGGCCCCACGATCTCCGTTCAACTCAACCAGCCGCTCTCCCCAACGGGTCGCAAAAC
>JAHRHW010000246.1 GCA_019100305.1 Candidatus Thiodiazotropha taylori
CCGCAAAACTATGCAAATAACGTAAACCTTATTTGCGGCATTTTGCGGTGATTGGCGTCTATTTGCGACCTACGCTCTAACAGAACCTAACGCGATTCGCTTAGGGAGCCCCTAAGAGACCGTCAGGTGAGCAGGTTGCATGTAGGAGATCGGCGCATCCTCCGGCTCGTCGAAGGTGATCTCCTCCCAGGCATCCTCCTGACTGATCAGCTCGAGCAGCAGTCGGTTGTTCAGTGCATGTCCCGATTTGTGCCCGTTGAAGGCGCCAACCAGACTGTGGCCCAGCAGATAGAGGTCACCGATGGCATCGAGGATTTTGTGCTTGACGAATTCATCTTCGTAACGCAGGCCATCCACATTCATGACCCGGTAGTCGTCGACCACAACCGCGTTGTCGAGACTGCCGCCGAGTGCCAGCTCTTTCTGGCGTAACATTTCGATATCGCGTAAAAAGCCGAAGGTTCTCGCCCGACTGACCTCTCTGACAAAAGAGGTAGATGAGAAATCAATCGTGGCGAACTGGGAACGTTCCTTGAAGGCGGGATGGTCAAAGTCGATCGAAAAAGAGACCTTGAAGCCATCGAAGGGCTCGAAACTGGCGCGTTTGTCACCCTCAACCACTTCAACTTTTCGCTTGATACGAATGAACCGTTTGGCCTTGTTCTGCTCTTCAACCCCGGCGGATTGCAACAGAAACACGAAAGGCCCGGCACTACCATCCATGATCGGTACTTCCGCTGCACTCACATCAACATAGGCATTGTCGATACCCAGGCCAGCTAAAGCGGAGAGCAGATGCTCGACCGTGGAGACCCGCACGCCATCCTGTACCAGGGTACTGGAAAGCCTTGTATCTCCGACATTTTCCGCACAGGCACGAATCTCAACCGGCGGATCGAGATCGACCCGTCTGAAAATGATTCCCGTATCCGGAGCGGCCGGCCGCAGGGTCAGGTAGACCTTCTCACCGGTATGCAATCCCACGCCGGTAGCGCGTATCACGTTCTTCAACGTACGTTGCCAAATCATCGACTCGCAGCTCCCATACTGAAAATGGCCATTGGCCTCACAAAAGGCGCGCATGCTATCACAGCTGGTTCATCAGTAAAAACAGTTATATTCCCAGCATTGTTGTAACAAGCATACAAAACTTGTCATCACATTGTAACTGGGAATTCTACATTAATCTGCCTGGCGACGTAAAAAAGCAGGTATATCCAGGTAATCCAGGTTGCCATCGGCCGTCGTCACTGCAGCACTGCGGTCACTGTTGCTATTTCGCAACACTGTAGGGCGATCGAGTTCCCGATAGTCATCCGGAACCTGCTGTGGTTCCTGGCTATCAACCAGCTTCACCGGTGGCAGATCCTCCACTTTGGTCGGTTTCGGCAACTCTGCCTTGAGCCGTTCACCCAGACCGGTGGCCACCACGGTGACCCGCATATCGTTCTGCATATCGGGATCGATTACGGTACCGACCACAACGGTAGCATCCTCATCGGCAAATTCACGAACAGTGGTACCCACTTCATCAAACTCACCGATTGCCAGATTGAGTCCGGCCGTGATATTCACAAGAATACCCTTGGCACCCGCCAGATTGACATCTTCCAGCAGCGGACTGCGGATAGCCCGCTCTGCCGCTTCGCGGGCCCGATTGTCACCATTTGCCTCACCTGAGCCCATCATCGCAGCACCCATTTCCGACATTACGGTTTTCACGTCGGCGAAGTCCACATTAATCAGGCCAGGCCGTGTGATCAACTCGGCGATGCCCTGAACTGCATGCAGCAGTACATCATTGGCCGATTTGAAGGCGTTCAGCAGACTCATCTCCTTGCCGAGCACCGCCAACAGCTTTTCATTGGGGATGGTGATCAGGGAATCCACATGTTTTCCAAGGTCTTCCATACCCTGTTCGGCGATCTTCATCCGTTTGCCCCCCTCAAAACCAAACGGTTTGGTGACCACCGCAACGGTCAGAATTCCCAGATCCTTGGCGACCTGTGCCACCACCGGTGCGGCGCCGGTACCGGTTCCGCCACCCATACCGGCGGTGATGAAGATCATATCCGCTCCGTCAAGTGCCTCTTCGATCCGGTCACGATCCTCCAGCGCAGCCTGTCGGCCGATCTCGGGATCGGCACCTGCGCCCAATCCCTTGGTGATGTCGGAACCGAGCTGCAGCAGAGTGCGTACCTCACTGTTACGCAGTGCCTGGGCATCGGTGTTGGCACAGATGAAGTCGACCCCTTCAATCTCTCCGGTCAACATATGATTGACTGCGTTGCCGCCGCCTCCGCCGACACCGATCACTTTGATCACAGCATTCTGACTGTGTGTATCCATTAATTCGAACATGTTCTACCTCCGCGTCTGTTGCGCCTAACAGATGTCAAAAAAAATTAAAAATTGCCCTGAAACCAATGCTTCATTCGTTCCCATATCGCTTTCAGGCCACCATCATTCGCCAACTCCCGCCCACCCTGGGCGCGATTGCGTTGACCGAACAGTAACAATCCCACTCCAGTGGAATAGATCGGATTGCGCACCACGTCAGCCAGACCGCTGACATACTGGGGCACACCTAATCGCACCGGCATGTGAAATACCTCTTCCGCCAGATCGATAACCCCTTCGATCTTCGAACTGCCACCGGTGAGCACCACGCCACCGGCAATCACATCTTCAAAACCACTACGTCTCAGCTCCGCCTGGATCAGCGTCATCAACTCTTCATAGCGGGGCTCAACCACCTCCGCCAAGGTCTGGCGGGAGAGCCTGCGCGGCGGCCGCTCACCGATACTGGGCACCTCGATGGTCTCATCGCTGGTCGCCAGTTGGGTCAAAGCGCAGGCATATTTGATCTTGATCTCTTCCGCATGCTGGGTCGGGGTGCGCAGGGCGACCGCGATATCGTTGGTCACCTGATCCCCGGCGATGGGAATCACTGCGGTATGGCGAATCGAACCACCAGTAAAAACCGCAATATCGGTAGTGCCGCCGCCGATGTCCACCAGGCAGACACCCAGCTCTTTTTCGTCATCGCTCAACACGGAATAGCTGGAGGCCAACTGCTCCAGAATCAGGTCATCCACATCCAGCCCGCAACGACGCACGCACTTGACAATGTTCTGTGCCGCACTCACCGCCCCGGTGACCATATGAACCCGGGCTTCGAGACGCACTCCAGACATACCAACCGGATCGCGAATGCCTTCCTGCTCATCGATGATGAACTCCTGGGGCAGGATATGCAGAATCTTCTGGTCGGCCGGTATCGCAACCGCCCGCGCGGCATCGATCACCCGTTCAACATCGCTCTGGCTGACCTCTTTGTCCTTGATGGCAACGATGCCATGGGAGTTGAGGCTGCGGATATGGCTACCGGCGATCCCGGCATAGACCGAATGGATCTCACAACCCGCCATCAGCTCCGCCTCTTCAACCGCCCGCTGAATCGACTGCACGGTAGACTCGATATTCACCACCACCCCTTTCTTCAATCCACGTGAAGGGTGGGAACCGATACCGATAATCTCGATGCCGTTGTCCGCTTTGATCTCGCCAACAATGGCCACCACCTTCGAGGTACCGATATCGAGCCCGATGATCAGGTTTTTCTCACTTCGTTTAGTCATGCATCTACCCGGGACTTTTGCCCGTTTTCCTCAGATTATTGTCGGAATCTGCGCGGCTCATCCGAGCGCCATCCCTATAAAACCCCAACGCCTGGCCAGCCTCGGCAGTCGCATCCTCAACAGTCCGCCACTGCACGGAAAAGCCATTGGTATATCTCAAATCAACACTCACCAGCTGACGATCCTGTTGCGCCATCAGATCGGGATAGAGGCGCACAAAACGGGTCAGTCTCTGCATCACATCCCGCCGCCCCAACTGGAGTAACAGGCCACCCTCGGTTTTGATCCGCCAAGCCTGTCGCGCATCCACCCAGATCCGGGTCAGGTTCAAACCCGCCGTATCAAGCAGGGTCTGCATGCGCTGATACTCCCGAGTGATGGTCTTCGCCTGCTGAGCATCGCCAACCAGCGTCACCAGCCCCGGCAGCTGTGGCAGGGTCTCCGGCTCAAAGACCTCGGCCAACTGACTGACCATCGCCCCTTTACCCCAGTAGGCAAGTGGCTGATGTTCCGTTACCTGCACCCTCAACTTGTCGGGCCAGACCCGTCGTATACTGGCCTGCTTTACCCAGGGCATGGCTTCGATCTGCAGCCGCATCCGTTTCAGGTCAACACTGAAAAAGCTGCCATTGACCGCCTCTGCAACAACCAGTTCCAGGCGCTCCCGCTTAACAAAACGCATCTCTCCGTCAACACCCACGGTACGAACCGGCATCACCGCCGGGTCAGCCAGCATCCGGCCCACCCAATAGAGGGCGGATATCATTACCAGGCCGAACAATGCCAGCTTCAGCCACAGCAGACCGCTCTCAGTCAGCAGCGGTTTCTGCTGGGGTTTTGCACTACGACGTCGGTTACTCATGACGCCACCTGCTGATCCAGACTGGTTTGCAGAATCCGCATCACCAGCTCATCAAAACCGATCCCCGCCGCCTGAGCCGCCATCGGTACTAGACTGTGATCGGTCATTCCCGGTACTGTGTTGACCTCAATCAACCAGGGCTTCCGCGCCTCATCGAGCATCAGATCGACTCGTCCCCAGCCACTGACGCCTACCGCTTCATAGGCCTTACGACAGAGCGACTGGATCTCCGCTTCCTCCGCCTCGGGCAGACCACAGGGACAGAGGTAACGGGTGGTGTCGGCAGTGTACTTGGCCTGATAGTCATAAAACTGATGAGGCGTTTCGAGTCGGATCAGCGGCAGCATCTCTCCCTGCAGAAACCCTGCGGTGTACTCCGCGCCTACCACCCAGCGCTCCGCCAGAACCCGACTGTCATACTCGCGGGCGACCTGCCAGGCCTGCTGCAGCTGCTCAAGGTTATCGACTTTGCTCATGCCGATACTCGAACCCTCGGCACTGGGTTTGATGATCAATGGATAACCCAACCCATCGGCCTGCTCGAGGTCATCTGCCGTCTCAAGCAACACCGCCTCAGGTGTGGGCAGTGACAATCCCCGCCACAACACCTTGGTGCGGTGCTTCTCCATCGCCAACGACGATCCGAGCACACCACTGCCGGTATAGGGCAGACCCAACGTCTGCAGGGCACCCTGCATGGTGCCGTCCTCGCCGCCTCGTCCGTGGAGAATGATGAAGGCCCGTTCGAAACCGGCCCCGTCGAGCTGATTGAAAACTCCGTCACCCGTATCGATGCCCACCGCATCGACACCGCTGCGCAGCAGCGCGGAGAGAACCGCATCACCACTCTTCAGCGAGATCTCACGTTCGGCGGAGCGACCTCCCATCAAGACTGCCACCTTGCCAAAGCTGTCAGCTGAGACAGACATCTACTTCGGCCCTCCTATGCGGTGGACTTCGGTAATCAGATCGACGCCAGTCGCCTCTTTCACTTCGCGCTGTACCGTCTCGATCAAAGTTTCGATATCCGCAGCGGTGGCGTCTCCCGTATTGACGATGAAATTGGCATGCTTCTCAGACACCTGGGCACCACCCAACTGCCTGCCTTTCAATCCAATAGATTCGATCAGCCTCGCCGCATGGTCTCCAGGCGGATTGCGGAATACCGAACCACAGCTGGGCTGGGTGGTGGGCTGGGTGGCTGATCGTTTTGCCAGCAGCGCTTTGATCTTCTGCTGGGCCGCCTCCACATCCCCAGCCAACAGGGAGAGTTGCGCGGAGAGGAACCATTCACCTTCAGGCCGCGTCACATGGCGATAGGCGACTTGGAAGTCTGTGGTCTCACGTTGCCGCACCACGCCATAGCGATCGATGGTTTCGACCCGCTCGACCCGCTGCCAGGTTTCGCCACCGAAAGCACCCGCGTTCATCGCCAGGGCACCTCCCATGGTGCCGGGAATACCGGCCAGAAATTCAACCCCACAACGACCAGCCCTGGCTGCCACTCTGGCCACCTTGGCACAGGAGACACCGGCCTCGGCATAGATCCGCTGATCGTCCAGCAGAGCGCACTCCTTCAACGATCCCTGAGAGGCGATCACGGTACCGTCGAAACCGCCATCCCTGACCAGTAGATTACTCCCCAGCCCGAGCCAGAAGAGCGGTTCATCTTCATCCAGTTGACTCAGAAAATTCACCAGATCTTCCCGGTCAGCCGGACGATAAAACTGTTTCGCCGGTCCACCCACACGCCAGGTGTTATGCTTGGACAGGGGTTCGTCCAATCGCATTTCACCGCGCAGTGGTTGTGGCTTCATCACCGGCATCATCCCCAAAACCTCTCCCGTTTCTGCATCTCATGAGCACTCCTCAACCGCTGCTTCTGCGCTTCCCGGTTGATTGAACTCTGACGCCTGCCCGCTTTTGCCAGAACAAGCAGTTCGCTCTGTAATGACTCTCCGCACCCCTGATGCAACCGTCTCATATCAAAGATCTGTGCCATCACTGGGCCTCCTCACATAGTTGGGTGGGCAAATCTGCCGCAATTACACCGATACTGCCTGCCCCGATTGTCAACACGATATCCCCATCCTGAAGCAACCCGCGTAACAGCTCCGGTAACTCAGTCACAGGCTCCATGAAGATCGGATCGACCTGGCCACGCACCCGTATCGCACGACTCAGATCACGTCCGGTGGCGC
>JAHRHW010000247.1 GCA_019100305.1 Candidatus Thiodiazotropha taylori
ACTGCAGGCTGCTCGGATTTGACCTGTTTAGCGGTGATGTACTCGGCTGATTCAGGCGCTTCATCGGAGACCATTTTATAGCTGGAGATGGTATCGTCGTCCTCCGGCAAGTCGCTGACCCGGATCCGGTCAATCTGGTAGTTGGGTGTCTCCAGATGGATATTGGGAATGAGAACTACCTCAATCGACTGACGCTTCTCGATGTCATGAATCATCTGGCGCTTTTCATTCAGCAGAAAGGTGGCCATATCCACCGGCAGCTGGGCCATGATACGACCGGTGTTCTCCTTCATTGCCTCCTCTTCGATGATTCTCAGCACCGAGAGTGAGAGGGATTCCACACCGCGTATCGTGCCGTGTCCTTTACAGCGTGGGCATACCAGCTCACTGGCTTCACCAAGGGAGGGACGCAGACGCTGTCTTGACATCTCAAGCAGGCCAAAGCGGGAGATCCTGCCGATCTGGACTCTTGCCCGGTCCTGTTTCAGTGCGTCTTTGAGACGGTTTTCCACTTCGCGCTGGTTGCGGGAAGGGGTCATATCGATGAAATCGATGACAAACAGGCCTCCCAGATCCCGCAGTCTCAGCTGACGGGCGATCTCATCGGCAGCTTCCAGGTTTGTATTCAGCGCGGTCTCTTCGATGTCGGCGCCTTTGGTTGCCCGGGCGGAGTTGATATCGATTGAGGTCAGGGCCTCGGTATGATCGATCACAATCGCGCCACCGGAAGGCAGACTGACTTCCCGTTGAAAGGCTGATTCGATCTGACTTTCGATCTGGTAGCGACTGAACAGGGGTACTTCATCATCGTAGTGGCGCAGCTTTTTGCTGTATTGCGGCATCACCTGGTTGATGAAACGCTCCGCCTGACTGTAAACATCCGCGTCATCGATGACAATCTCGCCGATATCTGCCCGCAGATAGTCCCGAATGGAGCGAATGATGACATTGCTCTCCTGGTAGATCAGAAACGGGGCAGGTTTCTCAGCCGAGTGCTCGATGGCATTCCAGAGCTGGATCAGATAGTCCAGATCCCACTGTAACTCTTCGCTGTTTTTACCAACACCGGCGGTACGAACGATCAATCCCATATCTTCCGGGATCTGCAATTCACTCATCGCTTCCCGAAGCTCGGTACGGTCCTGACCCTCAATTCTGCGGGAGACGCCGCCAGCCCTGGGGTTGTTCGGCATCAAGACGAGATAGCGGCCGGCCAGTGAAATGAAAGTGGTCAGCGCAGCGCCTTTATTGCCACGCTCCTCCTTCTCGACCTGAACGATGACCTCCTGTCCCTCTTTCAACGCCTCCTGGATATTGACCCTTCCGGAAGACTCCCTGGCTTTGTTGGTAAAGTAGCTTCTGGAGATCTCTTTGAGGGGTAAAAAACCGTGACGTTCTGCACCATAGTCGACAAATGCAGCCTCCAGGCTGGGTTCGACACGGGTGATACGTCCTTTGTAGATGTTGGCTTTTTTCTGTTCCCGGCCGGGAATTTCGATATCGAGATTAAAGAGTTTTTGGCCATCGACAATGGCGACACGCAACTCCTCAGGTTGAGTTGCGTTGATCAACATACGTTTCATATTGTGTTATCCGTGCAGCCGCCCGACATCCCATCCCATTGAGCAAAGCAACACACCATCAGGAGCAGGCATTAGGCATACCTGCTCGGTTCTGGAGCATCACTCAGCAACCTCCGGGGCTGGGAGGGTGTTCCAAACCAGAAAACTAGCTCGGACGGCTGAAAAACTGTTAAAGTTCGCCGCTCGGGATCTGCTAATGACCGAACTGATCAAGGCGCTCAGAGCTGGGAGTGTGACATGGATTTTTCTATTGGCCCGGTAATCGTTTCCAGGGCCAAATCCGAATTCGTCGGATTGACACTCGATATTCACTCTGGCGCGGCTGTGAGGGTTCAGATTCAGAGCCAGGTCCCAACGGCACCTGTGCGCTAAGCTGGTAATCCGGGTTGCACAAACGAGATATCGGGCTGCAACACCGCTTAACTGACCGCGCGGGCGTCGGCTGCAATGAAGTTCACAAACTGGCCGGCGCCTGAAAAACTGAATTGAATATAGCAATCTTCACACCGAACATCAATCTTACAATGCAATTAAATCGGCGCTAAATGTCAGAATCAACAAAGAATTCTTTAACGGTTAGATTCATTGACATCACTCAGGAAGAAGCCGGGCAGCGAATCGACAACTACCTGATGCGTCAGCTGAAAGGGGCGCCGAAAAGCTATGTCTACAGAATCCTGCGAAAAGGCGAGGTGCGGGTTAACAAGGGCCGGGTAAAAGCCCACTACAAGCTCAATCGTGGCGATTCGATTCGCCTGCCGCCAATGAGGCTCTCCACAAAACCTGACCAAGGGGGCAGAATTTCCGACAATCTCCTGGATCTGCTGAGAAATGCCGTCATCTACGAAGATGAGCGGATTCTGGTGGTGAATAAACCCTCGGGCCTGGCGGTTCACGGCGGTAGTGGTGTCAATTTCGGTGTCATCGAGATACTGCGCCAGCTGCGACCCAACGAGAAGCATCTGGAACTGGTCCACAGGCTCGATCGGGATACCTCAGGCTGCCTGTTGATCAGCAAGAAGCGTAGTGCCCTACGCACTCTGCATGAACTGATTCGCGAAAATCGGATCGATAAAAGATATCTCACCCTGCTGCAGGGCAGTTGGCGCAAAGGGGTACAGACCGTCGATATGCCTTTGAAGAAGAACACCCTGCAGGGTGGCGAACGTGTGGTGCGGGTGGATGCTGAGGGAAAACCTTCTAAAACCATCTTCAGACGGGTGGAGCGTTTCGCCGAGGCAACGTTGGTCGAAGCGGAATTGATTACCGGTCGAACCCATCAGATTCGTGTACACAGTCAGTGGTTGGGATCACCGGTGCTCGGCGATCAGAAGTATGGCGATGCCACTGCCAACCGGGCCTTCAGAGACAAAGGTCTGAAACGGCTGTTTCTGCACGCCTATAAAATTGGTTTGCGTTGGCCTGGTGAGAAGCAGTCGATGGTGATTGAGGCGCCGCTACCTGAGGCGCTCTCCCAAGTCTTGACAAAACTTAAGGATTAGCATGAATTTTGAGTTGTTAATATTTGATTGGGATGGGACTGTAATGGATTCCGAAGCCCGAATCATCTCCTGTGTCGAGGCCGCTGTGCGGGACCTGGGCAAGCCGGTGCCGGATACCGCATCGATCAGCAACATCATCGGTCTGGGTTTGAGGGAGGCGGTTAACCAACTCTTTCCGGATGCGGATGATGAGCTCCATCTGCAGATCGCAGCCCGTTATCGGGTACATTTTTTCAGTGACGATGAGGCGCCATCGCAACTGTTCGAGGGGGCCCGGGAAACCCTGCAGGAGCTGTCCGGTCGAGGTCATATGCTGGCTGTAGCGACCGGCAAAGGACGTCAGGGCCTCGACTATGCACTGGAGACTACCGGACTGGGTGATCTGTTCCATCTGACCCGATGTGCGGATGAGACATTTTCCAAACCCCATCCGGAGATGCTCAACCAGATTCTCGAATTGAGTGGTATGGATTCTCACCAGGCGCTGATGATCGGTGATACGGAGTACGATATGGAGATGGCGCGAAACGCCGGGATGTCCTCTCTAGGAGTTACCTATGGTGTTCATGCAGCGGATCGTCTGCGAAAACACAATCCACTGGATTGTATCGATGATATAGCCGAGTTACCGAAATGGCTTGATCGATATCCCAAGAGTTAACAGCTAGATTCATATAAATTTCATTAATTACAAATGTTTGCAGGGTTTATTTAATGTCAGATAAAATGCAAGATGAACAGCGCAATCAATCTGAGCCCACTCAATGGGAAAGAGATCTGCTCAACCAGATGGTGATGGCGACCGTGGCGGAAAACCGTAAAAGTCGTCGTTGGGGCATTTTCTTTAAACTTCTCACCTTCGCCTATCTGTTCATCCTTCTGGCGATGTTTCTCTGGTCAGATAAACTCGAGGTGGACCAGATCAAAGCGACTGAGCACACCGCATTGATCAATGTGAAGGGGTTAATCTCCTCAGAGACCAAAGCCAGCGCCGATAAGGTGGTAACCGCATTGCGTGAAGCCTACGAGGATGAGAAAACCAAGGGGATTATTCTGCGCATGAACACACCGGGTGGCAGCCCGGTGCAATCCCGTTACATCAATCGGGAGATCGGCAGGCTTAAAGAGAAGCATCCCGACATTCCTGTCTACGCCGTTGTCTCCGATATCTGTGCCTCTGGCGGTTACTACATCGCTGCGGCAGCGGATAAGATCTACGCGGACGAAGGCAGTCTGGTCGGCTCCATCGGTGTATTGATCAACGGCTTCGGTTTCGTCGATGGCATGCAGCAGCTTGGCATTGAGCGACGCCTGTTGACGGCGGGAGAGAACAAAGGGTTGCTCGATCCATTCTCCCCCCTGGAACTGTCTGACAAGAGTCATATCCAGCAGATGCTCGATCAGCTGCACAATCAGTTTATCGAGACGGTCAAAGAGGGGCGTGGCGATCGCCTCAAAGTCGATCAGCACCCGGAAATATTCAGTGGTCTCTTCTGGAGTGGGGAAGAGGCACGCAAACTCGGTCTGATCGATGAGTTCGGCAGCAGCAGTTATGTGGCCAGAGAGGTAATCGGAGCTGAGGAGATTGTGGACTTTACTCAGAAGGAGGAGGTCTGGGATCGCCTGGCGCGCAACCTGGGAGCCGGTGCTGCCTCGGTTTTCGCCACTATGGCAGGGCTCGGAGAGGGCCTCACGATCCGCTGAAATCAGTGCTGATGGCTGACCTGCCCGGTGAAAGGTCAGGTCCGGCTAACCGTTCAATCGATCCCATTTCTGTTTATAGCGGCTATCCAGCAGGGATAGCTGCTGGTCCAGTTGCAGCAGCGTCTGTTTGTTCGGGTAGGGATGGTTGTTCTGCTGGTACCAATCCTCAATCTCTTTTTTCAACGCTTCCCGCTGGTTGAAGATCGACCCGATGGCGCCTTTCAGGCGGGTCAGTTCATCGCTCTTCAGGTCGGTGATGGCGTAGCGGACAGCGGTCTCAAAGATTCGGGTTCCGCCACCTTCACGGACTGTCTGCCAGAGTTGTTCGCTGGTATGGATCTGTACACCGGCAAGATAGTTGATGCCATAATCCTTGAATCCCTCCAGCCAGGGGGTGGTCGGCCCCATCAGTACCACCTGTGCCGCTCTCGATAGTTCCGCCAGACGGGGAAAGGTCTTGTTGATCAATGTGGTGGCACTGAGAAACACCCACTGCGCATCCCTGAGGAGAAATTCCGCCGCCGGATCCGGCAGATCCTCTGCGGTCGGATTGCGCTCCAGAATGGTCAGTTCGAAGTCATCATCAAACAGTTGCTCGATACCCGGATAACGGCCGATTACCACCACCTTTTTTCCCGCCAGCTGAGGTTTGAAATGCTCAAACACAGCAAGATTGGCGGAGCCTTGCGGGAACAGGGGAGTGGCCGATTCAGTCAACGGATTGTTGCTGTTGATCTCGGCGTTGAGCGCCGCCATGCCAATTGCCGCTTCGTGCTGATTCCAGGATTTCACCCAACCGGCCAGCTGTTTCAGATTGCGGCCAGCCAGGGTACCTGGCCAGGGCAGGACTCTGGTCATGCTCCCGGGACTCATCGCCAAACCCGTTGATGAGCCGCTTCGCGCCAGTGTCCAGGTAAGTCCGATCTGGACCTCTTCGATCTTGCCGTCATCAGCAAGCTGATCGAGAAGCCACTCATAGAGTGACCAGGGGTGTTGAGCAGTCATGGAGACTCCTGTAATTCATACTCTGCTATCGAATAGACCGTCTCTGTCGCTCGCAGCAATGCAGAAGGCTGGTGAGGGCCTGGTAACACTAATCTTTGAATGCAAATATCAATCCAGCGCTAAATCGTTGAATCCAGGTGAGTGGGCCTGGAAATCTTTGTCGCTATGCCGACAAAGCCAACATCTTTATCATTCTGTTTCGGACACGCAGAGAGGTTTACATCGCAGAGAATTTTTCAGCCGTTATTCCGCTAAGCCAAGCAGATCCGTCAACCATTCAACAGATCCTGGGCAGAGGGTCATCTTCAAGCTCATCAAGTATGCGTGATCCACCCAGCTCGGTATGCAGTACAACAAAAGGGTCGTTAGTCTCAGTTTCGCCAATGATCCTGGCCTCTTCACCCCCAGGCAGCGCCTGCCAGCGCTGCAGTGCCTGATCGGCCTGATCGGCTGCGATGACGGCTACGACCCGTCCTTCGCAGGCCAGATAGAGTGGGTCGTAACCCAACATGTCGCAGACTGAGACGACCGGGTCCCGGAGCGGAATGGCCGATTGATCCAGATTGATACGCAGGCCGGTGCCACGACAGAGCTCATGGGCCACAGTTGCCAACCCACCACGGGTGGGATCACGCATAAAGCGAAGTCCCGACAAATCCAACAGCGCCTGGGTGAAGGGTAAGACACTGGCTGCATCCGACATCAGGTCACCGCGCAGACCAAACTGTTCGCGAGCCAGCATCACGGCAATCCCGTGATCGCCTACCGGTCCGCTGACCAGCAGTCGGTCACCTGGCTGAATCTGTGACATACCCAGGGTGATATCGGTTGCCTTGATCCCGATACCGGTGGTCGCCAGGTAGACACCGCCCCCTTCACCCCGTCGGA
>JAHRHW010000248.1 GCA_019100305.1 Candidatus Thiodiazotropha taylori
CCGACAGCTGTTGATCGATGATCCGCTCGAAATCCCGGCACTTGCTGACCGGTTTGCGGTTTTCACCAATCGCCCCATGCAGCAGTCCGCTCGGCTGACTCTCCGCCTGAATGGAAGCAAGCTCCACGATGTTCAGACCAAACCCGGATTTCTCTGCCAGCTGCTGCAAACCGCTGATGATGTTGTTGCCCACGGATTGGTGACCAAAAAACACACGCGCTTTTTGCACTGTTTGCAGATCGGTTATCAATTGCTCTGACATATAGCTTTCCATGGATAGTAGTCGATCACTCCGGCGACTCGCGGAATCTTCTACTTGGTTTGTCTGGATCCCCGTATACAACGGCAGAATTAAAGAATTATTTAAATGGTGGACAGGATGTGGATCAACGGATCCTATAGCTGCGCATAAGCGTCCCGCAGCAACTGTTCCGTGGTCTGCCAATCGATACAGGCATCCGTCACCGATACCCCGTACTGCAGGTCAGCGAGGTCCTCAGGAATATTCTGACGACCGGCATTCAGGTGGCTCTCAAGCATCGCCCCCAGAATCATCGACTGCCCTGCCCCCTTCTCTCTGGCCCGAACAATCTGATTGATCAGATCACTCCAGACCACCACCTGACGCATATGGTCTTTTCGGCTGTTGGCATGTGAACAGTCCACCATCAATCGAGGCGTCAATCCGGCATCCTCTAATGCTGATGCGACACGCACCACCTCGGACTCATCGTAGTTCTCCCCCTGGCTGCCGCCACGCAGAATCAGGTGGGTATCCCGATTGCCGGTCGTGGCAACGATGGAGGTCTCTCCCGCCTCATTGATACCAAGGAAGGTATGTGGATTGGCCGCCGATAGCATGGCATCGATCGCCACCCGGGTATTGCCGTCGGTGGAGTTCTTGAATCCAACCGGCGTGGAGAGTCCGGAGGCCATTTGCCGATGGGTCTGACTCTCGGTTGTACGGGCACCGATCGCCACCCAGGCCAGAAGATCACCGATATACTGGGGCGTAAAGGGCTCCAGGATTTCACTCGCCGTGGCCAGTCCGAGCTGGTTGATATCCAGCAGCAGCTGTCTGGCCAGGCGTAAACCTCTTGCCATATCGAATGATCCATTCATCTCCGGATCATTGATCAGCCCTTTCCAGCCGATGGTGGTGCGGGGTTTCTCGAAATAGACCCGCATCACGATCACCATCCGGTCACTGAGACTATCAGCAACGGGTTTCAACCGATGTGCATACGCCATTGCCGCTTCAGGATCGTGTATCGAGCAGGGTCCGACGATCACCAAAGGTCGTTGATCCACTCCGCTCAGAATCTGATGTATCGCCTGCCTCGCCCTGATCACATGATCATAGACCTGGGCATTGACAGGCATCGCTTCGAGTAGCTCAGAGGGTCTTATCAGTGGCTGAACACTGGAGACTCTCAGATCCGATACCCGTTGCAGTTCGTCCGTTTGTTGTTCGCTCATATCGATCTGCCCACGCTTGTTATCTCCTTAGGGCCTGTTAACACTAATCCAATGCGCCCTGTTGCGCCCAGCGGCGTTATCATTCGCTCATGTAGAATGACTACACGACGCTCATTCTGCCTTGCTGGACACAAAAACAGACCCAGCAGGGCGTATTGGATTCGTGTTAACAGGCCCTAGATCAAGCCAATCGAGTGATCAACCCGGCGACTGGGAATGTCGTTTTCATCACGACACATCAGTCGATGGCCAACTCGATCGCCCCCCTCTCCCTTGGCCCTTTGATCAGTGCCTCTGCCCTTTCATGAAGATAGACCTCAATCGCCGTGTAGCCATTGGCCATCAGCTGATTGGCTGATTCTCGATCTGGATCCAGTCCTTTCTGCTGTTCCCATTGGTCCGGCATACCATCTCCATCCCGGTCCTGCGGTTTTTTCTGTTGGCCCATTCCCGAGAGAAACCAATCATCATCCGGTTCGGCCGGTCCGCCTCTGCGCCAACTGCCGGTGCCTGTGATCACTTCACGAACGGTGCGCCGGGTGACTCTGTCCCGAGGAAATGAGCCGGCCAGGGCGAGCACCTTCAGATAAGCCGTTACTGCATCATCCGTTTGGACAGTCGCGACTGGAAATTCGTTCTCCTGCAGCTCACCCTCGCGGCTGACTCCGATATGAAACGAGGAAAAAAAACCCACATCACCGGGCCGATTGACCGGTCCGAAATCCGCCAGGTGATTTCCCTTCAGGAAGTACCTACCCCGATCACTGAACTCAAACAGCTGAATGCGTTCACTGTTGGGCCCCCGCTTGTAATAGTTCTCAATCAGGTTGATACCGGCCGCCGGTTTGTGTCCATCGTGACCCAATCCCTGCTTGAAGTTGTAGATCACATTGTTTCTGAAATCCGCCGGCTTGTTTTCCACATAGGGTGAGATGGATGGATTTCTTCTTGAGTTGTGAGCGAACAGATTGTGGTGGATTGAAATATTGCCGCTCAGCGGGTAGGCGCTGAGCAAGGCAAAGTTATGGGCCTCGCCTTTGCTGTGGCCGGTCGGGTCGGACTCTTCCAGGGTACACCACTGGACGGTCACTTCAGATGAGTGAATGATATCGATCAGTTCATCATTTCCCCAGGCCAGCGAGAGGTGGTCAAGGATGATCCGTTCCGACTTCGGCAGTTGAATCACATCGCCGGTGTGGCCGCGGACCGGTTTCTGTCGGATGCGAAGAAACCGGATCACGATATCGTGCAACCGCTGTCCGTTCTGAGGCCGGGCAACGATCCTTCCGACCAGCGTGATGCCGGGACTCGGCGCACTCTCACCCGCAATGGTGATGTTCGGATGTTTGATCTGCAGATCCCCCCGGATCACACCCGCCACATCAAATACCACAATCCTTGGCCCGGATACCGACGCGGCCGCCTGCAGACTGCCTGGCCCATCGGCATTCAGATTGGTTACCCGGATCACTTTTCCATGCCGGCCACCGACCGACACCGCGCCGAAACCTTCAGCCCCGGGAAAAGCGGGCAGCGACTCGGAAGCCTCACCAAACCAAGAAGTCAACAACAGCAGAACAAACAGGGGCAGAACAAATCCGCTGCTGCATCGTGTTTCATGGAAGTTTCGGTATCTCGTATTCATTTTGTGATCGCTGCCATGGTGGCATCCAGCAGGTTCGCCAGATCTTCGGGATTCAACTCGATCTCAAGCCCCCGCTTACCGGCACTGACATAGATGGTAGCGGAGTGCGTCGCCGAACGATCGATGACTGTCGGCAGCTTTCGTTTCTGCCCCAGGGGGCTGACCCCTCCCAATACATAACCACTGCTGCGCTCCACCGCGCGGGCTTCGGCCATGGCCAGCTTCTTCACCTTCAGGACTTTGGCCAAAGCCTTCAGATCCAGTTTTGCTGAAACCGGTAATACACCAACCGCAAGCCCACCACCATCGATTGAGACCACCAGGGTTTTGAAGACCCGCTCCGCCGGCAGTCCAAGTTTCTCCGCGGCTTCCATCCCATAGGAGTCATGTTGAGGATCATGCTGGTAGCTGTGTGTCTGGTAGGTTATGCCGGCCTGTTTGGCCATTTTTACCGCCGGTGTCATTGCTGGCCCCTCTCGAAATAGACAACGACCTGATGGGTGATATACATAATCAGTAGCACAGCAGCGCCAAACAGATAGAGTCCGCTGTGTATCTCCACCTCTGCCACCACGCCCAGCTTGACAGTGACAATCATCACTGCCACCACCATCACATCGAGCATCGCCCAGCGGCCAAAATCGTGCATCCATTTAAGCCAGCGCTGAAAATGGGCTGAGCCAATCTGCCGACTGCGTAACAGCAGGAACAGAAATACCAGCTTGAACAGGGGTAGCAAAACACTGAACAGGCCAACCGCAACAAACAGAAACCACTGGTCCCGCTTGTAGAGCTCCACCACACCGGAGATCACCGAAAAGGAGTTGGCGATCAACAGAAACTTGGTCAGGGTCAGCATCGGCAGCCAGAGACCGGCGATCAGCAATCCGCTGCTCAGCAGCAATAGCAGCATCAACCGACGGGCTGCCGACAAAGGAATTTCCATTGCTTGTGGTTCTGTTCCAACCTGCATTGTTTTAACCCGGGCCTGATATCGCCCTTTCGATGGCACCAGGCCGGGCGTTCACTCAGGCTCAAGATCGATCCATCAAGAGATCGCTGATGCGCTATTGATAGGTTTGACCCTGATGTTTGATCCAGCCTCCTTCGTGTCGCCCCTGAGGATCGTGATGAGTCCAGTGCACCACACCGCCCTTCTCATTCCACTCATACACACCATGAATCTGTACACGATCTCCTGGCTTGAGGTTCTTCACCCGTGGCGCAAGATCGATGTTATGGGCGACCAACAGGGTACGCCCGGACTCGACGTTGACGATAAAGCGCTGATGTCGGCTACCCTCGCGATCGTCGGACAACACCCGCTTCACCCGACCCTCGAGAGTCAGTTGCAGATCTGTGGCACGATTGCGAAAAGCCTGCTCAATCTGATCCTGGGATCCGCCCCGCTGCGACTCGACAGTGGCCGTCGTATCATGCTCACCGGGTGACCACAAACCAAAATAGGCCGCTACCAGCAAGATTAACAGTAGAGCAATATTCTTCAGTTGAGACACAACGGATATCCGGGTTCGAGTGGTTTTGATCGGGCTTGAAAACGGCTCGTAAGGAAGCTTCAGTTCATCGGTTCGCCACTGACGTAGCGACCACCTTCAAAGGCTGTAAAAAAAGCGTTCAGTTGGGGATGCTCAATCGGTTCCATTTCCAGGTCATGGGTCAGATTTCGCTCTGCCACATAGGTCTCATCACTGGAGTTGTGCACCAACACCCGATACCAGGGCTGATCCTTCGGTGGTCTCGATTTGGCCACCTGTTCATACCATTCGTCGGAGAGCATGAAAACAGGATCGATATCCACCACCACGCCCCGGTAGCTGAAGAGGCGGTGATGCACCAGATCCCCCACACCGAATTTAGCCTGACCGGTCTGAATTTCAGAGTTTGACAAGAGTGGCTCCCATGATTGTTGTCTTGTATTTGTATCGATGCAGTTGCACTTCATATTACCTAGAAATCCAACCCCGGGCCATCACGGGCCTGCCGGTGGATTGTTACAACTGTGTTATGATCGCCCACAATTTTGTTTTAGGGCATCGTTAGACCATGATTTTGGCCGAATATTTTACATCCGAAGGCGAAAAAGTTGCTTTTTCCCGTCAGCAGGCTAGTCGGTTTGCTAAAGAAATAGCGAATGATTTCAACCCGCTGCATGACATTGACGCAAAAATATTCTGTGTACCAGGGGATCTGTTGTTTGCAGTGGCTCTGGATCGCTTCGGCCTGAGCCAGAAGATGTGTTTCCATTTTGCTGGCATGGTTACTGACAGCCAGCTGATTTTTTCCGATTCTGCCGGGGAGAAGATCGATATCACCGACGATGAGGGCAAAAAATATCTCTCCATCCAACGCCAGGGCCCGCTCAGTCAGGATCAACAGCTGATCAGTAACCTGACACAGAGCTACGTCTCCTTCTCCGGCAGGACCTTTCCCCATCTACTGGTTCCACTGATGGCGGAACAGAACGTGATGATCAATCCGGGTCGCCCGTTGGTGATGTATGAGAGTATGGAGATCAGCCTCGATACGCTCGACATCCAGCAACCTCTATTGGAATCCACCGGCTCCAGTCTTGAGGTTCAAGGCAAAAAGGCGATGGCGGAACTTAAATTCCATATCTTGGACAACGGTCGCGAAGTGGGTCACGGGGCCAAGCACATGGCGTTACGCGGATTGCGTGCCTATCAGGAAGAGGATATGCAGAAAGTGGTCGATGACTACAACAGTTATAAACAGGCTTACACCTCTTGAACAAGCCCCGTGTCACGATTTGTAGTGACTCTTATCCAGACCATATTTGCGCATCTTGTCATACAGGGTCTTACGTGGAATCCCCAGCGCTTCCATGGTGCTTTTCAGATTACCCTTCTGGATTTCAAGCTGCTGCTTGATCAAGCTCTTCTCGAAACAGTCAACCTGTTGCGGCAGAGTGATCGCCGTTTCGTTGTCCACCTCTTGCATCAGGGTATTCAGGTCATACCCCACATTCTCCCCAAGCAGCACATAGCGATCGGCAATATTGCAGAGTTCACGCACGTTACCCGGCCAGGGATGGGTCAGTAACACCCGTATCTGATCACTGTTGGGTTGTGGCACTTCCCGGCGATACCTGGCGCCGGCCATCAGCAGAAAATGGTGGAACAGCAGTGGAATATCCTCCCGCCGGTCACGCAGTGGAGGTATCTCCAGGGTCACCACGTTCAATCGATAGTAGAGATCCTCACGGAATTCCGCCCTTTCACTGGCCGCCTTGAGATCGACTTTGGTCGCTGCGACCACCCGCAGATCGAGGGGTATCAGGGCATTTGAGCCAAGACGCTCAATCGCTCGCTCCTGCAACACCCGCAGCAGATGGATCTGCACCGATGTCGGCATGCTCTCGATCTCATCGAGAAAAAGGGTGCCATGATTGGCGTGTTCAAAACGCCCGACGCGTCGCCCCTTGGCCCCGGTGAACGCGCCGGGCTCATGTCCGAACAACTCACTCTCGATCAGATTGTCCGGTACCGCACCACAGTTCACCGCAACAAAGTTG
>JAHRHW010000249.1 GCA_019100305.1 Candidatus Thiodiazotropha taylori
TACCACAGTCTACCATGCCCTCTCTTTCGCCAATGACGAACTGGTGTGCGCAACAACGGTTTCGCTGCCGAAGTGGCCAGAGCGGTGCACGATTGGCGTCCCCATGGACTGGTCGATAATCGAGTGCATTGTCGCTATGAGATTACCGATGAGAACGGACTGCCGATTCTTCAACAGCTGCTGGCGGATGATGCCATGCACATGGTCTCAATGATGGACCACACACCGGGACAGGGTCAGTTCAAGGACATGGCCGCCTATCGTGATTATCTGACCCGCACTTATAAAAAAACCGCAGATGAAGTGGAAGTGATCGTGGAACGTAAGCTGGCGGCCGCCAGCGGCGCCTTTGCGCGGATGCAGACGTTGGCTGAGGCTGCTCACAGTGCCGGTATCTCCGTGGCCAGCCATGATGATGACTCGACAGAACGGGTGGATACCATGCTCGGCATAGGCGCCGATATCTCTGAGTTTCCGATTAATATGGTCGCTGCTGCGGCCGCCAAGACGGCCGGCATGTCCACCATTTTCGGTGCACCGAATATCATTCGTGGTAAGAGCCAATCCGGTTCCATGCGGGCGATCGACGCAATTCATGAGGGGCTGGCCGACTGTCTTTGTGCGGATTATGCGCCGGCGACCCTGATTGTGGCCGTAATGCGTATACCACAGATGTCAGATCTCAGCCTGCCCGAGGCGATGCGTCTGGTAACTGTGAATCCGGCAAAAGCCGCACAACTTCATGACCGGGGTATGATTGAAGTCGGTAAGCGTGCTGATCTGATTGCGGTGGGAGAGCCGGGTGGTGTACCCCAGGTAACCGATTGCTGGGTGCACGGCAAGCTGGCCTACCGGGCGCGCTACGATCATGGCTGAACTGTTCTACATCATTGGCGCATCAGGTGTCGGTAAGGACAGCCTGATCAATTATCTGCGACAGCATCTGCAACCCGGGGCGCCGGTGGCAATTGCCCATCGCTATATCACACGGCCATTCGATGCGGATGGAGAGAACCACATTGAACTGAGTGAGACAGAGTTTGCCAATCGTATGTATTGGGGGTGTTTTGCACTGGAGTGGTACAGCCATAGAACCTGGTATGGTATCGGTATTGAAATCGATCAGTGGCTATCGAGCGGTCTGAGTGTTGTGGTCAATGGTTCACGTGCCTATCTTGATGAAGCAACTCATCTCTATCCCGATCTCATACCGGTGTTGATTACATCGGATTATGATCAGTTGCGTCAGCGTTTGATCAATCGGGGTCGGGAGAGCGCAGAACAGATCGAACGACGACTCGAGACTGCCCGGTTACTCGATCAGCAACTGCAGCATCCCCACTTGCATCGAATCTCCAACAATGGGCCCATCGAACTGGCTGGTGAGCAACTGCTGAAACTGGTGCAAAGGGAGGCCTCCAGGACATGCGCCTGAAGCTGCTCGGTAGTGGCAATGCTGCCGGTATGCCACTCTATGGATGTGCTTGCGAGGTTTGCATTGAAGCCAGTGCCAACCGCCGGTTGCAGCGCACGCCTTGCAGTGCTCAGCTCGAAATTGACGGCCGTACCTATCTGCTGGATGCAGGGCAGATGAATCTGACTCAACAGTTCCCGGCTGGAAGCTTGGATGGGATACTGTTGACCCATTTCCATGTCGATCATGTACAGGGTCTGTTTCATCTGCGTTGGGGGGTCGGAGAAGAAATTCCAGTCTATTGCCCTGAGGATGGGGAGGGTTGCGCGGATCTCTATAAGCATCCGGGAATTCTGCGCTTCCATGCGCAGCAAGCCTATGTTCCGTTTGTCTTGGAGGGGGGGCAGGTGACGCCTCTGTCGCTCAATCACTCGAAGCCAACTCTCGGTTATCTGATCGCATGGCAGAATGCACAAATTGCCTATCTGACCGACACCAAAGGGTTGCCGCCAAAAACGGCAGAATTGCTAGGCAGGCAGAAGCTCGATCTGATGGTGATCGACTGCAGTCTGATGCCGGGTTGTGACCACCCGGGTCATAATAATCTGGATGATGCGTTGGTTCTGCATAAAGCCATAAGACCAAGGCGCAGCGTGCTGACCCATATTGGTCATGATCTGGATATCTGGTTGAAGGCGAACCCTCAGGCACTGCCGGACAATCTATCGGTGGGTCATGACGAACAGCTTGTCTACCCCATTGTGTGACCATGCATAGTGCCTATCTGATGATTGGCGCTTCGGTGCTGATGCATGTGGCCTGGAACCTGCTGGCCCGTCACGTGGATCCCAGGGCCAACTATCTCTGGTGGGGACTGTTGGCGCATCTGCTGTTACTTGGCCCCTGGGCGCTGTGGAATTTTCTGGTTAAAGCCGACTGGAATCAAACACTGCTACTGGCGATGGCAGTCACGGCACTCTCCAACACCCTCTATTTCATTGCACTCAGACGTGCCTACCACTATGCACCGGTAGCCCTGGTCTACCCATTGGCTCGAAGTTCACCGCTTCTTATTGTTGTTTGGTCATGGCTTTTTTTTGCCGATGATCTGTCTATGTGGGAAGCTTCTGCCATCGGTATCAGTGTGTTTGGTTTATGGATACTATCCGCCTCCTCGGGAGATGGTGATACCAGACATGCATTGCCATGGACACTGCTTGCAGCTTTCTGCACCAGTCTTTACTCATTAAGCGACAAGCTGGCGGTAGCTTATCTACCAGGATTTACCGAACAACTCGGTTTTATCACAGTCGGTTATGCAGCGTCTTTCTTGGGCCTGACACTGATGCAAAGAAAACAGACCGGCAGTTGGATACCTCCGGTAAGACCCACCTGGCTACAGTTATTGGTTGGGGGGTTATGTATCGGCGTCGCCTATGCTCTGGTGGTGGGAGCCATGCGTGAACTGCCAGCAGCCCATACGGTTGCTTTCACCAACGGGGGTATTGTCTTAGCAGTACTGTTCTCTATCTTTATGTTTCATGAAAAAGCCCATTGGCGGCAACGTTTAGCGGGAGCAGGCGTGGTCAGCGCCGGCTTGCTCCTATTGGGATGGGTGAGGTGAGCTGACATTAATGGGGTTCTGCTGATTCAGCTTGGTTAGCCAGGTACTGGTCTGACCGTCCTGCTAGTGAAAATGGCGCTTAACGAAAGCGCCATTCCCAGAACATGCCTATCCGTATCAAGTTCGGTTGCTGGCGAGCGGTGACCTGAGTGGACAGTTATCCCGGTCGTAGCTGTCGCCCAGCTGATCCCAGACATAGTTGAGCGCCAGACCAATCCGGGAGTAGAAGATCTCTTCACCCATTTTGTCTTTCAAGCCGGTGCGACGGATGGTATCCATGAACTGCTTTTTCATCCTGGCTACCACCAGGGTGATTCCCTGAGCCTGCAGTCGCTCCCAGAGATGGTGTAGAACCTCTTCGCCGGTGGCATCGATCTGATTGATACCCTCACCATCCAGAATGATGTATTTCAGTTCTGGATTGGCTGCCACTACGCCAAGCATCTTGGTCTCGAAATAACCGGCACTGGCGAAGTAGAGCGAGCCATCGAAACGTACCACTGATATCTGCGGGCTGGTCGGCAGCTTACGTACCCGGATGTCCCGCATGGTGCCGTCCTTGTAACGGGAGAGCTGAGCGAAACGTGGACGCATGGTGCGCCACAGGAACAGCCCCAGAGAGAGCAGTACGCCGATGATGATACCTTTGTCAAGATGTGGGGCGAACGCCAGGGTCAGCACAAAGGTGACCACCGAAACCACCGCATCATGTGGCTCGGCTTTCCAGGCATGGATGATCGGATCGATCTTGATCAGATTGACAACCGCCATGATGATTACCGCAGCCAGAGTTGCCTGGGGCAGATGATAGAGCAGTGGGGTCAGAAAGATCAGGGTGATCATCACCACCACACCGGTGACGATGGAAGAGAATCCGGTAATCGCGCCCGCATTGATGTTGACCGCAGAGCGGGAGAAGGAACCCGATACCGGGTAGCCGGAAAACACGCCCGAGAAGACATTCGACAGGCCCTGTCCAATCAGTTCCTGATTGGCATTGAGACGCTGCCGGGTCCTGGCTGCCATCGCCTTGGCGATGGAGATCGCCTCCATGAAACCGATCAGCGAGATGGTGATCGCGGCCGGAATCAGGGACCAGATGGTGGTTACCTCAAAGGTCGGGATGGAGAAGCTTGGCAGACCATCCGGAATGGTGCCCACCACTTTACCGCCGGCATCGGCAAAACCGGTAGCCCAAGCCAGTACGGTGGTCACCACCACGGCGATCAAGACACCGGGCATCGCCGGATAGAAGCGTTTGACTCCCCACATGATGCCAAACGCGATCAGCGCCATCAGCAGGGTTGGAGCGTGGGTTCCCTCGGCCGCAGCCAGCAGCGTGTTCCAGACAGTCTCATAGTGGTGCTCCGCCCGTTCCGCAAAGACGCCGAAGACCTTGCCCAGTTGTGAGGTGGCGATGATCAGAGCACCGGCATTGGTAAAACCGACCACCACAGGATGGGAGAGAAAGTCCACCAGCACGCCAAGTTTGAACAGACCGAGAAACATCTGGAAGACACCAACCATCAGGGCCAGCAGCATGGCGTAGGCGAAATAGGTGTCCGGAGAAGTGGCCAGGGGTTCCAGTGCGGCGGCGGTCATCAGAGAGACCACGGCGACCGGGCCGGTGGCGAGTTGCCTCGAAGAACCGAACAGGGCGGCGATCATCGGCGGCAGGAAGGAGGCATAGAGACCGTAGTAGACCGGCAGACCGGCCAGCTGTGCGTAGGCCATGGATTGGGGGACCAGCACCAGGGCAACAGTGATACCCGCGATGATATCGGCCCGAATCGTCTTTTTGTCCTTGAGTTCGCCGATCCATTGCAGATAAGGGATAAAAGCGTTTTTCCAGCCCGCCATCAAACTTCTAATATGATCCCACATTATTGCATTCACCCACTTTTTGCGGCCTACACCTACATCTTCATCGATGTGCAGCACCTGGGGCCTGATAAGGGGGGGCAGGTCGTTTCCTGGCGCCCTTAAGTTGTCACGCTTTATTGTTTTTTTGGTTTTGCGGAGGCGCGGTCGTACTGCGTCGTAAGCTGTTGTTATACCTTTTTTGTCTAGAAAACCCGTTCCTAGAACGGATCAAGGGTAAAGGAATCGCGGTTAAATTGAAAGAAAATTTGGGATTTTGCTCCTCATGGAAGCGGCTAATACCTGAGAGAAATGGTCGGTTAAGTCGCGGCCTGGAGGACCCCGGGAAGTTTGGAGCGAAACCAGAGGCGAGGATTTTTTATCAGCTTCAGGGCGATATTTAGAATTTTAATTAACGAGATATCAAAGCTGATGAATCTGACTTATCCTACATGCCCTTAATTTGACCGACTTAACAGTCTGACAAAGTAATAGAACTGTAAAACTCAATAAACAATGTTAAGTTTCCGATAGTTGTGAAGATCGTTGATTGAAATGCGGTCTTTTTGTGATTAGCCAAACTCAGAGGTATTCAGTGAAAGTCTTCTCTTGGAAAAATGTGGCAAGCGGGATCCTGGCCATTCTATCGATATCCCTTCTCAGTCAGGCCCATGCGGCCAAGCCGTTACTGGAAGGTGGCAATGAAGTGGGTTTCGTGGTTCGTGCCTCGGACGGTACAGCCTGGGGTTGGGGTGACAACCAAAGTGGCGAACTGGGAAACAGCACCGGCGAGGATAGTACGATACCTGTCAAAGCGTTGGATATCGCCGACATCGTCGACATTTCCATGGATGACTTCTACTCATGGACAGCCGCAGCACTGTCCGACGGCACAGTCTGGGTCTGGGGTGACGTTCTCGGTCGAATGACACGCTACCAGCCATACCAGATTCGGGCATTCAGCAATATCGTGGATGTTGCAGCTGGACCCTGGCCGATGGCGGCAGTGGGTGCTGATGGTTCGCTTTGGGAATATGCCCTGAACAGTGTCTTCAACGATGACGAACCGAGGCAGATCAAGGGGATTTACAATGCTGTGTCGGTTGCAGTATCCCTCAACAATCCCTACGTTTTAAGAAATGACGGTACGGTTTGGACCTGGGAGCAGGTGAGTGTCTATGACGAGACTCTTGGCTACTCGGTGTTGGTCGATGAACTGACCCAGATCGATGGTCTGACCGATATCGTACAGATCGATGGTGGTTACGATCATGCACTGGCCCTGAGGGCTGACGGTACCATCTGGGCCTGGGGTAAAAATGCCTTTGGCCAGCTTGGCAATGGCACCTTCGATAACAGTAATACCGCGACCCAGGTAGAGGGTTTGACCGGTGCCTACGATATCTCGGCCGGTTATCGGCAAAGTGCCGCTGTTCTGTCCGATGGCAGTGTCTGGACCTGGGGCCGCTGGAAAAGCAGTATCACCGATTTCGTCTCCATTCCTGAACAGGTTGCTGGCTTCACCAATGCGGTTCAGGTCTCAACCGGTAGAGGACTGGGTGGCTTGGTGATGGACAGGGACGGGGATGTGGTCACCTACAATGTCAACACCGTTTCAGCCATCCCGAATGAGGATGACAGCGCCTCTTTGAGTGTTGGTCCGGTTCTGGAGTCTCAGATCCCGACTGCCTGCAGACCTACCTATTTCATGAACGGTAACCTGCGCCTGCCTTGTGTCTCACTGGGTGGA
>JAHRHW010000250.1 GCA_019100305.1 Candidatus Thiodiazotropha taylori
TAAAACGGGCATGATATGCGGGACCGCCAGGATTATCTCTCAAGGTCTTTTCGATCTCACCTTCATCCCCTGGATTGGCAATCACATCGCCTTTCAGTACCAGCGGGATCTTCGGTGTGATCTTGTCTCTGAATTCAAAACGGGTTGGTATCCAGGGGTCACTCTCAAGTTGCAACTCCTGTTCACGACAGCCTACCCGCCTGTTCTGGTCGATAAAGTCAACTGTGTAGATCAATTGATCCTGCAGAAAGGTGCCCACATCCCTTACGTAACCGACACTGCCCCGACGGATTAACAGTCGACCGGTAACCTCACCGGGATAGGTGCCATCATTACGCAGGTTGCGAATCACGCGAACTGCTTCACCATATTCATACTTTGGGCGCAAGACTATCCACCTGCTGACTAAGATCCATGAGTGGCACACTGACTGTTACCGGCTCATGCATACGGAAAACTTTAAAGACCTTCTCGGTCAATGCATCAGATTCAACAAAATCACTGTATGCACTGCTCAACATTCCCGCATAGAGTTGATACTTTTCATCATCACTTTCAGGCATCGAAGCAATGTCATCCAGGTAGTCATGAAAACGTTGCAGAATATGCAAACGATTGACATGCACCACAGAAGGGTCATACTCGATTTCAAAATATTCCAGGAAGTCCTCAGCGCTGCTGAGTTCATCCATATCCAGCTCGAATTCACTCTCACTCATCATTCAGCTCCTGTATCTTATGTTATGCCGATACACTGTCGGTTTGACAGTTCAGCGCGTTACGGACAACTTCAAGCAGAGCCTGAGCGCCAAGACGATCCTTGGTATCAAGTTCTGCTACTTTTTCAAGACGTTCCAGTGCGGATTCATAGTTACCCAGTCGCAATTCAAGAAACCCGGATCCTTTCAGTGCCAGCATATAGAAACGGATCAGTGTCATTGAAATCATGACACCACTGCCCAAACGCCCTTCGCTCAGATTCCGCCAGTCGGCAGGGAATTCAAGCCTCTTGCCAATCACCATCAGTACCCGCTCAGCTACAATCAGTGCCTCTGGCAAGCGATGCTGATAGTAGAAATAGCGGTAGAGCGCCACCAGGATCATGGGATGTTCCGGTTCCAGGAAGTAGGCCCTGAGCAGCTCCTTTTCCGCTTTCTCATCACCATAATTCTCAGCCGCACTTTCCAGACAATGTTTGGCTTCTGAATTCAAAGCTTCGTCGAAATAGAGGTCCTCGCTATCAAAATCGAGAAGATCTACTGTCATTTCATTGACTCCGTGACTACTGATTCTGGATTAACTGGCTCACAAACCAACTTGGCATCACATCGGCGACACTCATCCTCAGGTTTCTCGCCACCGGGTAGGCAACCATACACGCCAACCTCGCCTTCCAGGATTCGAATCCGTTCCAGCAGACAGTTGATCGCTTCGGCCACTGGATCCGGAATCAAATGGTGGTTTAAATCGAAACCGTGTTGACTGTTGACACGCTCTGTTTGAACAACTTTGGCAGGTATCCCCACAACAGTTTTATTTGCCGGCACGGCAGAGACCACGACAGAATTCGCTCCGACCCTGACCTCTTCCCCAACTTCGATGGGACCAAGAATTTTTGCACCGGCACCAACCACCACCCGATCACCAAGTGTCGGATGGCGTTTGCCTTTGTTCCAAGAGACACCGCCCAGGGTGACGCCATGGTAGAGCGTTACATCGTCCCCGACGACAGCCGTCTCTCCGATCACCACCCCCGTGCCATGATCGATAAAAAAACGTCGGCCGATGGTTGCCCCGGGATGGATATCGATACTGGTCCAGATCCGGCCGATGTAGGAGATAAGTCTAGGAAGATAGCGCCAGCCCCGCCTCCATAGGCGATTCGCCATACGGTAGAGCATGATGGCATGTACCCCAGGATAGGTCGTAATGATCTCCACGCGGGTACGTGCAGCAGGGTCACGATCGAATACACATCGGATATCCTCCCCCACCATTTGCCAGACTGATCCTGGGCTGGAGGGTGATTCAACTTCAGCAATCGCTTCACTGTTCATCATTGACGGGTCCACTCCTGTGATTTCTTATTGATCTCCAGATAGAAACGGCGTAAATCTCTTGTCCTGGCGGTTGTTTGTTTTGTACAGCGTGGAGTCTCACCCTCATCAGGAGTGATTCTGCCTGCGCCCGATTGAGGGCCATTCCCATGTCGGCATAAGCTTGTATGACCGCATGACTTCCGGAGTGCTTGCCTAAGACAAACTCATGGTCGCGTCCCAATTCCGCTGGATCGACACCCTGATAATTATGTCTGTCCTTCATCAGACCATCCACATGGATACCGGCTTCGTGTGTAAACACACCGGCGCCTACCAGGCTTTTCTGCCATCCAACCTTTCTGCCGGAGGCGTACTCAACCAGTTCTGATAAGGAGGAATATCGGGTCATGTCAATCTCATGCCCCTGATCGTGAAAGCGGCGTAATCCCATTACCACCTCTTCAAGTGGCGCATTGCCCGCGCGTTCTCCCAGGCCATGTACAGTCGTGTTGACATGTGTTGCACCACCACGAATGGCGGCGAGAGTATTCGCGGTGGCGAGACCCAGATCATCATGCGCATGCATCTCGATCTCAATATCTGAAACAGCACGAAGATCGCGAATGGCATCGTAGACCTGAAAGGGTTCCATGATCCCTACGGTATCTGCGAAGCGAAACCGTCTTGCACCAGCAATTTCTGCCTGTTCGACCGCCTGCCAAAGAAATTCCGGATCTGCTCGTGAGGCATCTTCTCCACCAACGCAGACCTCAAGCCCTAGATCCAAGGCTTCCTTGACACAAGGCCCGATCTGCTCAAGTACCCACTCCCTGGTACGACCGAGTTTGTTACTGATCTGTTGATCGGAGACCGGCATCGAGAGATCCACCATCTGGACACCTAAGTCACGACAGTGGTTGATATCCTGACTGTGCATACGACACCAGACCATCAGCCTGGCCTGATTCACATTCGTGGCAACGGCCTGAATCGCTTCACGCTCTTCAGCCCCCATTGCCGGAATGCCGACTTCAAGTTCAGAGATACCCAACTCGTCCAGCGAGCGACTGATGGCAAGTTTTTCCTGTAGGGTAAATGAGACCCCGGCAGACTGTTCACCGTCTCTCAGGGTGGTATCGTTGATCGTGACTTTGGATGGCTTGGATTGCATAACGGTCTCCTTGTTTATAGGGAGTTTGCAATCACTGTGCCATGATATTTAAATCTTATTATTCAATAAGATATGCAGCTTGCGATAGATGGCCGAGTGTTTGGTTACTACGAATTGTAGGAAAGTCGACAATACCACCATTGGAGCTATTGTCATTGATTGACCCTAAGCCAGATGGAATCGAGAAGAGTCAGCGTTAACGCCATTTTTGCCGCTGTTGTTTGAGTAACCTGCTTTGGAGTCGTGCAACACATTTCTGAATTAGTCACACTCTAAGATCGGGCTCTTTTTCACCAAGGTTAGCGTCACCAGATCCTCATACAATAGATCAGAGAGTAAGAATTGCAGATACTCAAAAAAAATACCGCAGCAAGCTGCGGTATAGAACAGAGAGGAATCAGCCAATGCTGAATATACTATGCATAACTGGGTGCAAATGCCTTTTCAGGCTCTTCCACAGGTCCATCACCACTCCAGTAGGGTGAGAGCTGGCGTAGTTGAGCCACAATGGGTGGTACCGCTTCAATGACACGTTCTATTTCATCCATGGTGTTGTAGCGTGAAAGGGACAACCTGACTGAGCCGTGCGCAGCAGTAAACGGTATATCCATGGCCCGCATCACATGTGACGGTTCGAGGGAACCTGATGTACAGGCAGAGCCACTGGAGGCTGCGATTCCCATCTTGTTCAACAATAACAGTATGGCTTCGCCTTCGATATACTCAAATGCGATATTACAGGTATTGGGAAGCCGATTATTCGGGTCTCCAGTTACGAAACAGTGGCTTACTTTTTCAAGGATGCCCTGCTCCAAGTGATCGCGCATCGCCTTTACTGAGGACTTTTCGTACTCCATTGCTTCCATTGCCATTTCGCAGGCCTTACCAAGCGCAACGATCGATGCCGCATTCTCGGTACCTGCCCGACGCCCTCTCTCCTGGTGTCCGCCCCTCAGGAGTGGACGGAAGCGCACACCTCTGCGCAGATAGAGTACGCCAATCCCTTTTGGAGCATGTAGTTTGTGTCCTGAAAGAGAGAGCATATCGATACAGGTATCTTTCAGGTTAATCGGTAGCTTGCTGACAGCCTGGACCGCGTCAGTATGGAACAACACGCCTGCCTGGCGCGCCAATTCGGCCATCTCTTCGACGGGAAACAGTGTACCACTCTCATTATTGGCCCACATTACAGAGACAATCGCAACATTATCTGAAAGCAGTTTGTAGTACTCCTGAATATCAAGGCGTCCTTTACTGTCCACTTTCAAATAGTGAACTTTGTAGCCCTCTTTCTCCAAATGTTCACATAGAGTGAGTACGGCTGGATGTTCCACCACCGTGGTGATGATCTCTTTTCTGTCAGGTTGAGCCTTGAGTGCGGATAGTATTGCAGTAGAGTCCGACTCGGTGCCACAGGATGTAAAGATGATCTCCGAGTCGTACTGCGCTCCCAGCAGTGTCTGCACCTGCTTGCGGGCTTTCTTCAAAGCTCGCCCTACCTTGTCGCCAAATTGATGCAATGATGAGGGATTACCAAACTGCTCAGTAAAATAGGGCAGCATCTCTTCGACGACTTCTGGCGCCACCATGGTAGTGGCATTATTATCCAGATAGATGCCTTCGGCTTTGTCTGTACCACTCATATCTAGGCCTCCATAGCAGCTCGGCGAGCCAGTTCTTCAGCGGGCAGGACTTGAATGAATTCACCAAGACCTTCTGCCAGATGCTGTTGTATGCCACCCAAAGTGGTTGCTGCCATCTGGCAACCGGCACAGGCACCGATCATTTTCACGTAGATGTATCTACCGTCTACTTCGACCAGTTCGACATCGCCATGATCACGCTGCAGATTGGGACGAATCTCATCCAGCAATTCCTCGATACGTTTCATGCGCTGCAGATTGGTCAGTCCGGACTTTGGCTTCTTTATCTCTCCAGCTACCGCATTTGGATCAAAGGTTTCACCCTTTTCAGCCAGTATTCGAGTCAGAATCTCCTCAATTCCTTCATGACAGGCAGAACAACCACCACCTGCCTTGGTGTAGTTTGTTACCTCTTCCACTGTACGTAAGCCATTGGAGCGAACAGTCTCTTCGATCATGACTTCATCGATGGCGAAGCATTTGCAGATCAATGCGCCCTCTTCATGATCATCCTTCCACTCTTCACCACGATAATTGGCAACAGCGGCTTGCAGTGCTTCCCTGCCCATAACAGAGCAGTGCATCTTTTCCGGTGGAAGTCCATCGAGATAGTCGGCGATATCCTGATTGCTGACACTCAGAGCATCATCAATTTTCATTCCTTTGATAATCTCGGTTAAGGCTGAACTTGAAGCGATGGCTGAACCACAGCCAAAGGTTTGAAAACCTGCATCAAGGATCACTTCGCTGTCCGGATCAACCTTCAATGTCAGTCTCAAGGCATCGCCGCATGAGAGAGACCCTACGTCACCTACAGCATTGGCATCATCGACGGCTCCAGCATTTCTCGGGCTAAAGAAATGCTCCTGAACCTTTTCTGAATAGTCCCACATATCTTTACTCCTGATTGATTAGGCGGAAAATGAGTTGCCGCAACCACAGCTGTTGGTTGCATTTGGGTTTTCGAATTTGAAGCCACTGCCTTCCATGCTATCTAAGAAGTCAACAGTAACGCCGTTCAACATGGGTGCGCTGAGGGGATCGACAAAGATCTTTAGCTCTTCAATCTCAAGCACTGCATCTTCATCATTGGCACTCTCTTCCAGAGCCATACCATATTGCAGCCCTGAGCAACCACCACCGGTTACAGAGATTCGCAATCCCCCAACCGGGGTTTCAGAGCTCTTGATGAAACGGCTGATCGCCTTATGAGCATTTTCTGTCAGTGTAAGCATGGTCGTTTTCTCCGTGGCAAGTCTCTTGCATCTTTACTTTCCAAGATAACTGCAAGGCCTGTGCCACGGATCTTACTCGATGCTTAGTTCTTGTTTTTAAAGTAATTGTCGTTTTTTTACCTAAAAATCATGTTTGATTGACGACAATCCCTATAACCGACACAGGTAACAAAACCTACAATGGATGAGAAGATGACACTTGAACAACTTACTCCGGGCGACCTGGTCTATGCGGCCAGTCATATCTATAACGATGGCGGTATACCGGATATTCCTCAGGATGCCTTACTTGCTGAACCCGGCACCAAAGGGGTGATCATCGAGACCGGTCATTTGGAAGAGAGCCCCGAAAGGGTACTCTATCTGGTACGATTTGAAGACTCAGAGCTCAATCTTGGTCCACCTACTGGATGTTGGCCTGAAGAGCTTTCAACGAGCGAAATCGAGAAAAACTAGTCTATCTTGACCAGCGGCGCCAATTGATCTCATCATGCCAGCGTCCGGTTTGAATGATTTGTCTACCCTGTAAACTGCCCCGGTAGAGGT
>JAHRHW010000251.1 GCA_019100305.1 Candidatus Thiodiazotropha taylori
CGATGCAGTTTCTCTCCCGCCTGATGCCGCTGCAGGGCTGGGTCGTCTACGATGCCCGCAGTGGCAAGCGGTTGATGGGCGGTGGTGAGGCACTGGGTGAGCCTCTGGAAGCGCTGGGCAAAGAGGAGTGGCAGAGGTCTGGTGCAGAGCTTTGGACACTGATCGAAAGACCGGAGGGTCATTGGCAGCTCGGTTTGAGTTGGCCACGCAATGCGGTGCCAGAGGGTCGGGCGTTGGGGTTGGTGAGTGATTTTGCCTATCAGTTTTCGGAGAACCCCGAGACGGATCAAGGTGGGGTTTTGGAGCGTGTCGAGTTGCGGCTGCGCCAGATGCGGGTGGCTACCGCCAGAATACAGCGTTTCCGCAACCTGATTCGCAATGCGGTAGGACAGATGGACGATGGGCTGATGGTGATCAACAGTCACGGTCAGGTGGTGATGTCCAACCCGCGAAGTGCCTTCTACCTGGGCCATGAAACCGATCAGGAGCTGCTGGGTGAGGATGCCTATAAGCTGTTAAAGGTGTTGGAAGTGCAGGGTGGGGAGTCCTGGGAGGAGATCTTCAAAAAAGTCATGCTGGCCGATGAGCCGATACGCTTCGAGGCGATACGAAGGCCCGATACCGAGTTGTTCGTACAGTTGAAGTCGTTGCAGGGTGTGGAGGCGGATACCCATGGAATGATTGTGAACCTCTCCTACATTGGGACCCTGAAACGGTCGGAACGCACCCGGGCCAAGATGCTCAACTTTCTATCCCATGATATTCGCTCTCCCATCACCTCACTGCTCTCCCTGACTCAGTCACAGCAGAAACGCCAGGGCAGTGCAGAAATGCTGGCTGAAGAGATCGAACCCCTGGCACGCCGATCGCTTAAGCTGGCCGATGACTTTCTGCGTCTGGCCAGGGCTGAAGCCGTTGAGGTGGCATCATTTATCGATACGGACTTTGTCAGTGTTACCTGTAACGCATTGGATGAGATCTATATCAAGGCCAAGGCGCATCAGGTTACCTTCAAAAGTGAGTTCAGCGATGACGAGATCTGGTTGTTGGCCGATCCCAGTCTGCTTGAACGGGCGCTGTTTAACCTAATGGAAAATGCGGTCAAGTTTTCACCTCCCGAGAGTCAGGTGGTGGTCAAGGTCTATCGGGATCAGAGCTCAGTGATCTGTGACATCATCGATCAGGGAGCAGGCATACCCGAGGGTCAGCTGCGCGAGATCTTCCTGCCCTTCATACAATCCTCACTGAATGTCCCGGCCGACATCCGCGGGGTTGGTTTGGGGCTGAGTTTTGTCAAAGTTGTGGCTGACAAGCATCACGGCAAGGTGGCCGCGCGGAATAATCGGGATGGCGGCGCAACCTTTTCCTTGAGCATTCCCTGCGAGAGTGAATCTCCCGTTTTAGAGCAGTGACCGAGATGGCGACCAGTTGGTTGTTTTTGGGGTATGGGATTAATCGTTGTGGTGCAGCAGCTTATACTTGCACAAACTAACCGCTAATCACCACAGCCAGCTCTTGCGATACGAAAATTTTTGCATTAGTTCGTGGTGATTGGCGTTCGTTGGCGGCGATATTGTCTTATCCCGTTACCATTCACTTTGGGGTTTGTTTGCTCACTCTGAAAACAGGCATAATAGTCGTTTGAAATGCTAACTGTCGGAGCCTGAGATGCCACAATATCGTTCACATACCACCACCCATGGACGCAACATGGCGGGTGCCCGAGCCCTCTGGCGGGCTACCGGTATGAAGGATGACGATTTTGACAAGCCGATCATCGCGGTAGCCAACTCATTTACCCAGTTTGTGCCTGGCCATGTTCATCTGAAAGACCTCGGGCAGTTGGTGGCCCGGGAAATCGAACAGGCTGGGGGCGTTGCCAAGGAGTTCAATACCATTGCGGTGGATGACGGAATCGCCATGGGACATGGGGGCATGCTCTACTCTCTACCCTCCCGGGATATCATTGCGGATTCTGTGGAATATATGGTCAATGCCCACTGTGCCGATGCGCTGGTCTGTATCTCCAACTGCGATAAGATCACGCCCGGTATGCTGATGGCGGCGTTGCGCCTGAACATCCCCACGGTGTTCGTCTCCGGTGGCCCCATGGAAGCGGGTAAGGTCAAGCTGCAGGGCAAGGAGCTCCATCTGGATCTGGTGGATGCCATGGTCTCTGCAGCAGACCCCAATGAGAGCGACGAAAACGTGGCCCAGATCGAGCGATCCGCCTGCCCAACCTGTGGCTCCTGTTCCGGTATGTTCACCGCCAACTCCATGAACTGCCTTACAGAAGCGCTGGGGTTGTCACTGCCCGGCAATGGCTCTCTGCTGGCCACCCATGCGGATCGGGAGCAGCTGTTTCTCGAGGCGGGAAGGCTGGTAGTCGATCTGGCCAAGCGCTGGTATGAGCAGGATGATGCTTCGGTTCTGCCCAGGCAGATTGCCAGTTTCCAGGCTTTCGAAAATGCCATGAGCCTGGATATCGCAATGGGTGGATCCACCAATACGGTGCTGCATCTGCTGGCGGCAGCCCATGAGGGTGAAGTCGATTTCACCATGCAGGATATCGATCGCCTGAGCCGTTCAGTGCCGAATCTCTGTAAGGTGGCGCCGGCTACTCAACAATACCATATGGAGGATGTGCATCGGGCTGGTGGGGTAATCGGTATCCTCGGTGAGCTCGACCGGGCCGGGCTGATTAAACGAGACGTACCCACCGTTTATGCAAAAAGCCTGGCCGAAGCGCTGGACAGTTGGGATGTGATCCGAACCGAAGAAGAGATGGTTCAGACGCGCTATCTGGCCGCGCCAGGCGGTGTTCCGACCCAGGTGGCCTTTAGTCAGGAAGCCCGTTGGCCCGGCCTCGATCTGGATCGAAGCGCAGGCTGCATTCGTGATTTGGAACACGCCTATTCAAAGGATGGTGGCTTGGCTGTGCTGTTCGGTAACCTGGCTGAGCATGGCTGTATCGTCAAGACGGCCGGCGTGGATGAGTCGATTCTCAAGTTTTCCGGTCAGGCACGGCTGTTTGAGAGTCAGGAGGCCGCAGTCGAGGCAATTCTGACGGACAGGATCAATCCCGGTGATGTGGTGATCATCCGCTATGAGGGCCCGAAAGGCGGGCCTGGCATGCAGGAGATGCTCTATCCAACCAGCTACCTGAAGTCGAAAGGCTTGGGTAAACAGTGTGCCTTGATCACCGATGGACGGTTTTCCGGCGGTACCTCGGGGCTTTCAATCGGTCACTGCTCACCGGAGGCCGCTGAAGGTGGCAATATCGGCTTGGTGGAAGAGGGGGATCTGATCGAAATCGATATTCCCGCAAGAACCATTCAGGTTGCACTCGACGATCAGCAGCTGGCGCAGAGACGGCAAGAGATGAGTGCGCGCGGTGGGCAGGCCTGGAAACCAGTCTCACGTCAGCGGCAGGTGTCCACCGCTTTAAAGGCCTATGCGGCATTGACGACATCGGCTTCCCGTGGAGCGGTCAGGGATCTCTCTCAACTTGACTGATTGGGTTCCACAGTGACTGGCTGCACGATTTTCAGGCTTACGAGCGAATGGTACCTCCATAAGCGTTATTTGGTGGGGCATGGCCCCACCCTGCGGTTGAATTCATGGTGTAGGGTGGGGCCATGCCCCACCAAAACCCTCTGATAAAACGAGACACAATGAGTTTTAGTACTGAAGTAAGTGCTATTCGGCTTAGGAGTTGGTTTTTGAGCCATGCTGTTGACGTTTTATAAGCCTAACCTGGCTGGAAGCTGGTCTGCCGGCGCAGGTTTCTATATTGGATTGAGCCTGATGATGACAGGCTGTAGTGGTGGTGATCCAACCGCAACAGATCCTGAGTTGATCTTCGAAGATGGATTTGAGACCCCATACGAGCGGGTAACCCTGCTTGATGAGGGAGGCACCATGGTGCGTGGTTTCAGCGCCTGGCTCAAATTTTCTTCTGAGCTGACAGACCTGAGGCTGCGCAGAAGCAGTGACTATGAGTTTGTTGACTGTGAGAGACCGGCGGAATGGTTTCATCAAGTCAGTGGTGATGAGGCATTAATGGCCAACCGGGGAGGGCTGAGTTGCCAAAGGTTCACCGAGAAGCGTTTCGATTTTGACAATGGGCGATGGTTGGTTAGTGACAACAGTCGCGGCATCATCTATTACCGGGTGTGGAAACTGAATCACTGAGTCTGACACCTGACGTTACATTTTGACGGTCGGGATTGTAGAGGTACAGAGGTTCAATCCTGTCGTTCAAACTGGAGGCTGGTTAGTGGAATACGATCTCAGGCAATGCTATCTGTTTGCGCATTTGGATGATCAACAATTCGCCGTAGTAGAGCAGATGGCGCATGCTGCAAAGCTCAAGGACGGGCAGCTCTTTTTTCAGGCTGGAGATCCGGCAACACACTTCTTTCTGGTGGTCAGTGGCCAGATTAAGTTGACACGGTTGTCGCTGCAGGGTCAGGAGAAAGTAATCGAGATCATCACCCCGGGGCAGACTTTTGCTGAGGCGCTGATGTTCGGTAAACAGCCCGACTACCCCGTAAATGCGCAGGCGATGGGTGAGACTGAACTGTTGGTTTTTGAAAGTGAACCTTTCAAGGAGATCCTGCGTGGGTCGGTGGAGACCTGTTTTCATCTACTGGCCGACTTGAGTCAACGCTTGCGGATGCTGATCAGCGAAATCGATAACCTGACCCTGCAGAGCGCCAGTTGCCGGGTGGCCAGTTTTTTGTGGAATCGCTGGTGTCTGGTGAAAAACCAGGGAGATTCATTCGAGCTTCAGGCACCGAAAGGGGTGATCGCATCCCGGCTTTCGGTGACGCCGGAGACCTTTTCCCGCATTCTGCACAACTTTTCCGATCAGGGGGTGATCCGGGTGGAGGGGAGTCGTGTGGATGTCCTTGATGATGAGAGGCTGCAGGCCTATGCCGCCAGCGATGGTAAGTTGGCCCAGATTCAACCCGATAAGGGGTAGACGCTCGTTCTGTCTCGGTGAAGTCAGCCTGCTTGGAGGCTCAATTCAGCGCTGATCGCAGCTTTTTGAGACATTCCCGGTGCTGGCCGGTTATACTGTAACGTTTTCTCACCCAAATATGAGTTAGAGCGAATCATGAAGGATAGTTTTCCCTTTCCGGTGGCCCGTATCGGTGTGATAGGGGGAGGTCAGCTGGGTCGCATGATGGTCAAGGCGGCGAAAAGACTCGGCTGTACCTGCGTCGTGCTGGATCCCTATCCAGGCTCACCGGCCGGCCAGGTGGCCGGACATCAGATTATCGGCGGCTATCACGATCCGGCCAAATTGAGAGAGCTGGCAGAGTCCTGCGACGTGGTGACCTATGAGCTGGAAAACACCGATACCGAGACCTTGCGCCACCTGGAGCTGGAAGGGCATAAGATCAATCCCGCGCCAGGCCTGCTTTCCATTCTGCAGGACAAGCTGACCCAGAAGCAGTTTCTCAAGGATGCGGGTATCCCGACTTCTGAGTTTGTCGAGATGGCGGATGCGAATCTGGCCGATTGCGAAGCCTTTGGCTTTCCATTGGTGCAGAAGGCCCGGCGTGGAGGTTATGACGGTCGTGGTGTGGCAGTGATGATGGATGCTGCTGCCTTCAGCTCGCATCTGCCGGTACCCTCGCTGATCGAGCGGTTTGTGGAAGCGGAAAAAGAGCTGGCGGTGATGGTGGCACGCAATGCGGATGGGGATTGTGCGGCCTATCCGACGGTGGAGATGTGCTTTCGCGCTGGCGAGAATGTGCTGGATCTGCTGCTCTGTCCCGCCAAGGTGGATCCCGCTATTGCACAGCAGGCCGAGGATCTGGCGATCCGTACCATTCAGGCCCTCGAAGGGGTTGGTGTGTTCGGGGTGGAGATGTTTCTCACCCGGGATGGTGAGTTGCTGGTCAATGAGATCGCCCCACGCACCCATAATTCCGGTCATCACACCATTGAGGCTTGTGTGACCGATCAGTTTGAACAACATCTGCGTGCCGTCCTCGACCTGCCTCTGGGTTCCACAGAGTTGCTGGCGCCGGCGGCCATGATCAATCTGCTGGGCGCACCCGATGCAGCCGGCAGACCGGTCATCAAAGGCATGTCCGAGGCGTTGGCTATCCCAGGCGTATGTCTGCATCTGTATGGCAAAGCGGAAGTGAAACCGTTTCGCAAAATGGGCCATGTGACGGTGATCGACCAGGACCTGGACAGTGCCCGCCGGAAAGCCGAGCAGGTACGGGATTTAATCGAAATTAGTGGAGAACAGCATCCATGACAACACCCATAGTTGGCATCATTATGGGCAGTGATTCCGATCTGCCGGTCATGCAGGAAGCAGCCAAGCAACTCGAGGCGTTTCAGATACCATTTGAAATGACCATTGTTTCGGCTCACCGAACACCTGCCAGGCTCTATGAATATTCCCAGACAGCCGAGCAGCGCGGTCTGAAGGTTGTCATAGCCGGTGCGGGTGGCGCCGCCCATCTGCCCGGCATGGTGGCCTCAATCACCTCCCTGCCTGTGGTTGGCGTACCGGTCAAATCCTCTGCCCTGAGTGGTGAGGATTCCCTGCTCTCGATTGTGCAGATGCCACCCGG
>JAHRHW010000252.1 GCA_019100305.1 Candidatus Thiodiazotropha taylori
TTTTGGATGTAAGAGCTGCGGCTTTTGTGTTGGGGTTTTTCTACATCCTCGTTAGCGGTAACAAAAATGGAAAATGAAATATTATCAACATTGAATGATATAAAAACAGCAATCTACTTGTTGTTAGTTGTTGTAATTATTGGGGTAGTAGCTAACTGGGTGCGCGCGGGTATTTCTATAAAAAGCTTAGTACGAAGAGAACTTGATGATTTATTCACTGAGGAAGCCAGTGATTTCTACGATAAGGGTCAGTTTGATGAGCTGCTTGCTCACTGCGAAGAACATTTAAAAGCAAAGCCAAATCACTCGTATGCACTCTGGTATAAGGCAAAAGCCTATTATCAAAAACAAGCATACGAAAAATCAAAACAGTGTTTTGAGCAACTATCACAATCAGAGCCAAGCTGGGACGAATCGCACGTTCAACCTTATCTTCAAAAGATCGAGGCACTGGAAAGTGAAAACCGCTAACAAGGCAAGTACACTCGGACAGTCAAAAGCGTCGCTTAGCTCCGTTTTGCCTGCCTGTGATTTGCGACGTTACGTTTCCAGGAGAGTATCTTGCCATTAGCAACAAAAGTATCGCTCGTAATATTTTTATTAGCGGTTAGCATGTTTGCTTACGGATACTTCTCCTATGAAAGATATGACTGGATTGCGGCTGAAGAGCCTATCGATGTTGCAGCACATGGTACGTACGAGATTGCTTTCAAATCACAGATGAATGCGAGCTATGAGTTCGAGTTAGAAACCGAGAGAAACCTTGAGTTTAGGGAACAAAATTGTCGCTTGGGTATTGAAACGCATAAAAAAGATGAGTGTGGCAGCAGTATCGAAAAACTGCTTATACAATGGTCAATCTCTGAAGGTGGCGCTGAAATAGCTTCTGGCAAGAGTAATGACACTACCTCCGGGTATTGGGGCCCGCAGATCGGAAAGACTTTGCACTGGTTTCAGACAAAGAAAGACACAGAATACACAATCGCAGCTGAAATAGTTAATATTGATCCCGCTTTAGTGGCCACAAATCCACACCTGAAGATATCTATAGGAAGGATGGAGCATAAGGGTGCATTCGTTATTTCTGGTTTAGCCTTTTATGCCTCATATCTTTTAGCATGTATTGCCGTATTAATCTGGCTATTTGGCTTTGTGTATCGATGGTGGAGTATAAAACATAGCAAGCAAAGGCAGTCGGATGCGTAAACGCGCTGCTGCTTTGGACGTTAATAGTCAGTAATGGATAGACACGACCAGAACAAGATAGAAGGAAGAAATATGTTTGTAAAAGTGTGTGGATTAAAAACTAAAGAGCAGATTGATAAGGCTATTGAGTACGGGTATGACGCAATAGGTGTGAACACATATTCAAAAAGTAAGCGTTATTGTAGTAATACTGTTGCTATTGATCTGGCTAACTATGCAAAAGGCAAAATCAAGACGTTTGTGGTTGGTCTTACATACAGTGACGTTGAGAGTGTGGCTTATGCTTTTGATTATACTCAAATATATGAACTAAAACAGATTCCAAACTTGGCTATTGCCTCAAAAGAGTTTCCGCCACCAACATTGGATTATAAGTACTATTTTTATGATGCAAGTGTAGGTAGCGGAGTCTTCGAGGAGTTTCCAGTCTGGTTAAAAGAGAAAGCAGATAAAATCATAGTAGCGGGTGGATTGAATGTAGAAAATGTGTGCTCGGTTATAAAGCAATTACAACCCTTTGGGGTTGATGTGGCAAGTGGTGTTGAAATTGATGGGGTCAAAGACCTGAAGTTGATGAAAGAATTTATTGTGGCAGCAAAAAACTGCTAACAATCAGTTGTACTCGAACAACAAAATGCATCGTTCACTCCACACGATGCTTATTGCTACTGATGATGTCAGTCGTTAAGTGTTCAGGTTGTTCATGAAAAGTAGACATCTCACTGCTGCCTAATGAAGGGTATTGAGATGACGAAAACAAGGAGTAAATGCCAAGTGCCTATTGAAAAAAAGACGTATCGAAGTGGTCCCTTCCAAGAATTTTTACTTAAGGGACCCTGGTTGGAAATGTTCTATATCTATCCGGTCAAGTTGGCATCGATCAGGATGGGAGCACACCGATAGATATCGTCGAGCAAACGATTATCGCCTATGCAAATATGCGAGATGTCCTATCGCAGTTTGAAGCCGATATGAGTAATATTGTTGACGAAACCATCTTTGTAACCGATATGGTGGAATTTTTCGACAATGTCGAAGAAGTCTATGGCGTAAGGGAGGCGGCTTATGAAGGTAATCCCGAGGTATGTCAGACTCTATTGCAAGTTGCTGCGCTTGTGCAGCCAGAACTGAAAATTGAAATCAAGTGTGTTGCTCATATATAGGTCAGTCATTTAGCATGCCAATCAAGGCGTGCCCACAGTGCATGGGTGTTGGCTTCCCTTCGGTCCCGTAGGATAGGCATTCGGTAGCAAATATACAGGTCATCGAATCATAAGGAAGATGGAGATAAAAGAACAAAAAATATTACTTAGGCCGGCAAAGCCAGAATTTGAAGAAGGTTTACGATTTGCTTATTACCTCGATCAGGCTGCGGAAGGATTTTTTCGGGCTATGCTGGGTCCTGATTCTGAGACTATTCTCGCTGCCGCATTTATCGACTCAGACAACTCACTCTCCTATGAGCATGTGATGTTTGCTGAGGTAGATAAAAAAATAGTCGGTATGAGTTCATCATTTAGTGAGCAACAACAACGGAAATTTTCTGACGAGCCACTACAAAGGGCGGCAAAAAGAAACGCGATTCGCCTGAAGCTGTTACGGATCCTTTTTGCACCGGTATGGCGTATCCTTGAGACCATCCCTGAGGGTGATTACTACATTCAGGGAATCGCTATCGAAGCGGAATTCAGAGGAAGAGGTATTGGCTCACTACTGATGAACGATATAGAGAGTCGCGCCAGGGCAAGCGGTTCCAGCAGACTAAGCTTAGATGTTTCAGCAAAAAATGATGGTGCAAGAAGACTATACAAACGGCTTGGAATGGTCGAGTCCTCGACATGGCCGAGTTCAAGGATTCTTCCAACGGTATTTATTAGAATGTCCAAGTATCTGTGATGTTTTCATCTAAACAGCCTAATTATCCATTCGCTATAGCGGGTCTCGTGACCTGTAAGTTATCTCTAGGTATGAAAAAATGATACAGATACTCATCTATTCGGACAGCCTCACATGGGGAATTGTTCCAAACACAAGAGAGCGATTGTCTTTTGATCGACGCTGGCCAGGAGTATTTGAAAAAGAACTACTGAAAGAAGGCAAAAGCGTTCGAATCATCGAAAACTGTCTCAATGGGCGAAGGACCACATGGTCAGATCCATTTAAAAATGGAAGAGATGGCTCTGATGGGTTGGCACAAGTTATCGAGATGCACTCGCCGTTGCGCTTGGTTATCTTAATGCTGGGCACTAATGATTTTCAGTGCGCACACCAGAACAATGCCTGGCTCTCTGCCCAGGGAACGGCAAAATTGGTAAACCTTGTCAGGCAAGCCCCTATTGAGCCGGGTATGCCAGTGCCAGAGATACTTATCGTTGCGCCACCAGTGATAACCGAACCGAAAGGCTACTTCGCACATAAGTTTAAGGGTGCGGAGCGGCGTTATATTGGATTGCCAGATGAGCTTGAAAGAGTGGCATCAGAGCTTTCAGCGATTTTTTTCGATGCCAACTCTGTAACTGAATCGAGCCAAGTTGATGGTATTCACCTGGATGCACCGCAGCATGAAATTCTTGGAAAAGCGATCGCTCAGGCGGTAATAGATCAAGGAATCCTGTAACCAGCGGCACCAGTGGACATTGCCTTAATCGCGCCAGCTCCACTGAGCCTGGTCGCTATGGGGTTCAGAATTGCTGCCTTGCATAGTACTCCAATGGAGTATATTCTTTGCGCCGGTTATCCAATGCTGAAATAGTACTATTTGAAATAAAAATCAGTAGAATAATTTTGATCTGTTCAACTTCCAGGTTTAGTTCCCTATTTCTCTGAATACCCTGATTCCGGTGTTCTTAGACAAGGCACATGAGGTATTCTAATACTGCGTTGGGCACGCCAGGGTGGTGGTAAAAGTGGAGGCATAGAAGTGAGCGAAGCATTCACTGAAATATCTGCAGGTCTTAAGGATGCGACTGGCCATGCAAAAGATGAGAAATCTGAGGTTGTAGAGCATACATCCGAATCACTTAATGTAAGAGCCATACGTGAAAAAACAGGTATGAGCCAACAACGGTTTTGTGCCACTTTTGGTCTTTCACTGGGAACCTTGAGGCACAGGGAGCAGGGACTTCGTAGCCCTAGAGGAGCCGCGCGAGTTCTCTTAAAAGTGGTAGAAAATAATCCTCAAGCTGTAATCAAGGCTGTGAGTGAGTAAACCATAAGAAGGTGGTCATGTGGATCCAAAAAGCTACGCTGATGCTCTGCCGCTTGGACCACGAACCACAACATTAGCCTGAATTTCAGACAGCCATTATAGTCAATCTCGGAGTACCAACATGAGCGATAAAGAAATTACAGCACTATTCGATGAGTGGAATAGTGCGCTCCAGACTGGAGATCCAAAAAAAGTCGCAGCTCTCTATGAAAGCAACGGCATTCTACTTCCGACCGTATCCAATAAGGTCCGTCACAACCACTAAGAAATCGAGGACTATTTTGTTCATTTCCTTGCCAAAGGGCCAGTGGGTGTCATCGATGAGGCCAATGTACGGATCTTTGGCCAACTCGCTATCAACTCAGGTATCTATACTTTTACTTTCAAAGATGGTGCTGTCGTGCCGGCACGCTTCACCTTCGTATATCGTTGGAATGGTCAGCGGTGGATGATTGTAGAGCACCACTCTTCACAGATGCCGGAATGACAGGAACCCTTTAATATCGAATTAATGGGGCTGGAAACACAAGCGGGATAAAAAACTGTAAATTTTTGGATGACTTAAGCTTTACCATTGCTCGGATATGTACCTAACTATGCAAATCCAGCCGACGTCCTTAGTCGCTAGTGCGCCTAAAGGCTCGGCTGATTTGCGATGTTAAGGTTCCAAGTTAACGACCAAAGAAGATGAAAGGGGTCGTGGCCGGATAGATCAGGTTGTCTATTCCGGAATTACATCCCCCGGTATTCTTACATCTCCTTCCATCAGGATACGGGCGCTCCTGCTCATCACCACCTTCTCTACAATCCAGTTGCCAGCCTGTTGGGAGGCGGCCGCGCCCACCTTCAGAGTACCTGAGGGATGTCCAAAGGTGACCGACTCCCGGTCACCGCCACCGGCGGCCAGGTTGACCAGGGTGCCGGGAATTGCAGCCGCCGTACCGATGGCCACAGCAGCGGTTCCCATCATAGCGTGGTGTAGCTTGCCCATGGAGAGCGCTCTGACATTGAGATCGATGGCGTCGGCTGATATCGCTTTGCCACTTGATGCGGTATAGCCCGCAGGGGGAGAGACAAAGGCCACTTTCGGGGTGTGCTGACGGACTGCTGCTTCCGCCACCTCCTTGATCAGTCCCATTTTGATCGCCCCATGGGCGCGGATGGTCTCGAAGCGCTCCAGTGCTGCTGGGTCACCGTTGATGGTTTCTTGCAGTTCCGTACCGGTATAGCCGATCTCATCCGCATTGAGAAAGATGGTTGGGATGCCGGCGTTGATCATGGTGGCCTTGAAGGTGCCGATGCCGGGTACTTCCAGATCGTCCACCAGGTTGCTGGTGGGAAACATCGCCTCTGACGGGTCCACCGGGCTCATGAATTCGATCTTCACTTCAGCGGCGGGGAAGGTGACGCCGTCGAGTTCGAAGTCGCCGGTCTCCTGGACCTCACCGTTGGTGATCGGGACATGGGCGACGATGGTCTTTTCGATGTTCTTCTGCCAGATGCGTACCACGGCGATACCGTTGTCGGGTACCCGCTGCGGGGCCACCAGGCCACTGGCAATAGCGAAGGAGCCTACGGCGGCGGTGAGGTTGCCGCAGTTACCGCTCCAGTCGACGAAGGCCTTGTCGATGGCGACCTGACCGAACAGATAGTCCACATCGTGATCCGGTTGATCGCTTTTTGCCAGGATCACTGTTTTGCTGGTGCTGGAGGTGGCGCCGCCCATGCCGTCGGTCTGTTTGCCGTAGGGGTCCGGGCTGCCGATTACCCTGAGCAGCAATTGGTCACGGGCTTCACCTGGCTTTTGGGCGGCCTCGGGCAGGTCGGTCAGGTTGAAGAAGACGCCTTTGCTGGTGCCGCCACGCATGTAGGTGGCGGGGATTTTGATTTGGGGTTTGTGGAGCATGGGGTGTTACCTCGTAATGCCTGCTGATTTTAATCCCCCTCTCCCCCGGCCCCTCTCCCACGAGGGGAGAGGGGTAAGAGGGTGGGTGCCAGTCAGGATTGAATCTGTTTTGTTCAGGCTGTTGTGACTTTGTTTGATGAGTTCGTGATCTTTGAGCGGATGCCTATGTCGGTTTCGTCCGGTATGCGGGTGTCTGTAGTTGGTTTGGTGTGTTGCATGGGGTGTATGCTCCTTTTCCTGCTGATTTTAATCCCCCTCTCCCCCGGCCC
>JAHRHW010000253.1 GCA_019100305.1 Candidatus Thiodiazotropha taylori
AACTGATTATCCCCGTTGTTGCAGTGGCTGCGGTGTTTTTCTATTCGGCGACTTTCATTGTCAATCAATGGGAAGTTGCTCTGAAGCTGCGTCTGGGTGAAATCGTCGCAACCGATTACAAGCCTGGTCTGCACCTGATGTGGCCAATCATCAACAATGTCCAGACCTTCGATGCGCGGATTCAGACCATGGACTCTCGTCCTGAGCGTTTCCTGACTGCAGAGAAAAAAGACGTAATCGTTGATTATTTCGCCAAATGGCGTATCGCCAATGTGGCCCAGTACTATCGCTCCACAGGCGGCAGTCTGGACAAGACCGCCCGGCTGCTCCAGGAACGAATCAATACCAGTCTGCGTGATGAGTTCGGTAAGCGCACCGTGCAGGATGTTATTTCCGGTGAGCGTACCGAGATCATGGCAAAGCTCACCAAGGATGCCGATTCCATGGCGGCGGAACTTGGGGTTGAAATCCTCGATGTACGGGTCAAGCAGATTGATCTGCCGCCTGAGGTCAGTGAATCGGTCTACCAGCGTATGCGGGCAGAGCGTGAGCGTGTTGCCAGAGACCTGCGTGCAAAAGGTGCCGAAGCCGCTGAACGAATTCGCGCCAATGCGGACCGCGAGCGTATCGTCATCGTCGCTGATGCCTACAAGGAAGCTGAGGTATTGCGTGGTGAGGGTGACGGCAAGGCTGCCGAAACCTATGCCAACGCCTATCGTCAGAACAGTGAGTTCTATGCCTTCTATCGAAGCCTGAATGCCTATAAAAACAGCTTTCAGGACTCTTCCGATGTGATGGTGTTGCAACCGGATTCGGACTTTTTCCGCTATCTGAAAAACAGCACCGGCCAGTGATTCAAACCTGACTTACCCGTCTTCACCTGATGGTGGAGTCGGGTCTGTCGGGCCACTGAATCTGATCAAAGAACAGACCGGTAATGATCGCGAATCACCGCAAAAGGTGCAGAGAGCTCAACCATTGCAGCCGCTATTTACATGGATTGGTGTGATTGGCGTTCATTTGCGGTCAATTCCATAGGCTGATTAACCCCCTTCATGATGATCGATGAATGGACAACGGATGCCCACTCTGGGAAAATGTCCGGCGGCCTGAATAAGGCGTCAATACAGGACCGGGACGATCCCGGTTTTTTTTTGGGGTATGACAGATGTGGCATGATCTGCTTGTTGCGTTGGCTCTGCTGTTGGTGATCGAGGGTATATGGCCTTTTCTGAATCCCAACAGCATGCGCTCAATCCTGCTGATGATTGCCCAACACGACAACCGATCCATGCGTCTCAGCGGTCTGGTCAGCATGGTTTCCGGGGTTATCCTGCTCTATCTGGTGAATTGATCTTGATGATGGAAAACGAACGTTGGATATTGCCTGACGGCATAGATGAGGTGCTTCCCCAGGAGGCGCAACTCGTGGAGAGTAAGCGGAGAGAGCTATTGGATCTCTACCGCAGCTGGGGTTACGACTATGTGATCCCGCCGTTTGTTGAGTTTCTGGACTCTCTGCTGACTGGAACCGGCAGCGATCTGGACCTGAATACGTTCAAGCTGACTGATCAGATGAGCGGCAGGCTGATGGGGATCCGAGCCGATATCACCCCACAAGCGGCACGCATCGATGCCAATCGAATCCAGGCGCAACACCCCACCAGACTCTGTTATCTGGGTACAGTCCTGCATACCCGATCCGATGGTTTTGCCGGTACCCGCAGTCCATTGCAGATCGGTGCAGAGCTGTATGGCCACTGCGGAATCGAGAGTGACATCGAAATCCTGCGGCTGATGATGGAGACATTGAATAAGACCGGGGTAAAAGAAGTCTATCTCGACCTGGGCCATGTGGGCATATTCAAGGGGCTGGCAGAACAAGCCGGCTTGAACAAACGGCAGGAGCGGGAGTTGTTCGATGCTCTGCAACGTAAGGCGCTGGCGGAAATTGAGAGCCTTTTGGCCTCGTTTGATATTGCCGGGGAACATGCCGCCATGCTGCTGCGCCTCGGAGAGCTGAATGGGGACAAGGCGTTGAGCCAGGCTCGAGAAGAGCTCAAACAGGCTTCACCGAAAGTGATTGAGGCGTTGGACTACCTGCAGGCCGTGGCCGAGCAGATCGCGCAATGGCTACCCGATGTGCCGGTACACTTTGATCTGGCGGAACTGAGAGGCTATCACTTTCATACCGGGATTGTATTTGCAGCTTTTGTACCGGGGAATGGCAAGGAGATCGCCAGAGGGGGCCGCTATGACGCCATCGGCAGCGTATTTGGACGTGGCAGACCGGCAACCGGTTTCAGCACCGATCTAAAGAATCTGATCCGGGTTGCACAACCCGAATTGCAGCTCACCGACGAAAGGGTGATATTTGCGCCGGTCGCTGATGATCCGACGCTAAGCCAGGAGATTGCAAGACTTCGCGGTGAAGGTCACCGGGTAATCGCTGCTTTGCCTGGTCAATCCGGAGGAGCGGCCGAGATGGGCTGCCAACAGCAGTTGCAGTGGCTGGATGGCCGCTGGCAACTTATTTCTGTTTGATTTTATAAATATATCTGTAAGAATCGACAGGTTTTGTAATAAAAATCCGGTGTACCCGGATCTAACGTTTTTGAGAGAACCATGGGCAAGAATGTCGTAGTTATCGGAACACAGTGGGGAGACGAGGGCAAAGGCAAGGTTGTTGACCTGTTGACTGACAAGGCGTCTGCCGTAGTCAGATTTCAGGGGGGACACAATGCTGGGCATACCCTGGTTATCGATGGCGAGCAGACCGTACTGCACCTGATACCCTCGGGTGTGTTGCGTGAAGGGGTACGTTGCCTGATCGGCAATGGTGTGGTGTTGGCACCAGATGCCCTGTTGGAGGAGATTGAAATGTTGGAGAAGGGCGGGGTGCCTGCCTCTGACAGAATGGGAATCTCCGAATCATGCCCACTGATTCTGCCCTATCACATCGCTCTGGATGCAGCGCGTGAAAAGGCCCGTGGTAAAAAAGCCATTGGTACCACCGGGCGGGGGATCGGGCCTGCCTATGAAGATAAAATCTCCAGACGGGGGATCCGGCTGGGTGAGATCTTTGACCAGGCACACATCTCTGAGCGCCTGCGGGAAGTGATGGAGTACCACAATTTTGCTCTCAAACATCTGTTTGAGTATGGCGAAGTTGACTATCAGGAAGTGCTCGATCAGCTGCTGGTGCAGGCTGAGCGACTGAAGCCGATGGTGGAAGATGTTACCGGTACGCTGCATCAGTTGCGTCAGGAGGGTAAGCATGTGATGTTCGAAGGGGCTCAGGGCGCCCTGCTGGATATCGATCATGGTACCTATCCCTATGTCACATCCTCCAATACCACCGCTGGTGGCGCTGCAACCGGCACCGGTATCGGTCCCCGCTATATCGATTATGTCCTGGGTATTGTCAAAGCCTACACAACTCGTGTCGGCGCCGGTCCTTTTCCAACCGAGCTGTTTGATGAGGATGGCAATCATTTGGGTACAAAAGGTCACGAGTTCGGGGCCACCACGGGACGTAAGCGGCGTTGCGGCTGGTTGGACAGTGTGGCGCTGCGTCGTTCGCTTGATATCAACAGTGTCAGCGGCATCTGTATCACCAAGCTCGATGTGCTGGACGGCCTTGAGAAGATCAAGATCTGTGTCGCCTACAAACTTGATGGTCAGGAAGTGACAACGCCACCCTGCGGCGCTGATCAGTTTGAAAAATGTGAGCCGGTCTATATCGAGATGCCGGGTTGGCAGGAGTCGACAGTCGGTGTTACCGATTACGATCAACTGCCACAGGCTGCCAGAGACTATCTGAGTAAAATTGAATCCCTCTGCGATACGCCGATCGATATTGTCTCAACCGGCCCGGATCGTAATGAGACAATCATCCGTCGTCATCCATTCGATTAATAGATTCAATCAGCTCATGATGATGATGCGGAAGGCTCTCTTCCGCATCATTCATTTATAAAGTTATTAAGCAGATTTATCCATGCCTACCCATTAGTGGGTAGATGGCTACTTACAAAGGATTAGCGGCCTTAGTAGCGTCGAACTTTCCTCTCAGACCAAAATGTGATCTTGGTCAAGTTTTTGTCAGAATCAGACGGGTTCCAGAGAGCCGGTCATGCCAAGCCATGTTGTCGCTATCAAACACCACCCAGAAAAACCCCAAGCCGAAAACCAACAGCGAGAGTATGGCGGCGAAGTGGCGTTTCAGTGCCAGCTTCCAATCCACTGGCAGTCCCTCCGTTGTGACCAGTTTGAGGCGCCAAGCACGCATACCCAAGGTTTGGCCACCCCTTATCCAGAACCAGCAAAAGAATACTAATGGTATGATCTCAAAGAGAAATATCTGAAAAATCAGCAACCAGTTACCGGTCGGGTTACCAAACGGCAGTGTGACTGCTGCAGTGGCGACAAACACCAACGCTGTCAGCAAAAGGCTATCGTAAAAGATTGCACCGAGACGTCTCATCAGCCCGGGAGCTACTGCGTCAGTGAGTTGGTTGGGGCTCTGTGATTGTTCAGTCATGATCAGATAATACCGCTCGTAAAAGGGAAAACCCTAACAGTCAGACGCGATAATCCGAATTTGAAAATTGCACTGCAGGATCCATACTTTAAGTTCATGTTCAGAGACATCTGATTACGGGGAGCCAAAGCATGGAACACAGATGTGATCACAGAAAATTGCTTTCATGTGAGATCACCATCAAAGATCACAAACTCGGTAAGCTGAAAGGGAAAGTTCGTAATATCAGTCTTAGTGGCATGTTAGTTGATATTGGTGAAGACTCACAGCAGATTAATACAATTGTTGAGGTCTCATTCCCTGTCGAGGCCTGCGCTGGTACCAGCCAGTGTCGTGCTAAAGCCATGGTTGTACATCAACAATCGGGTTGTCTGGGGCTCATGTTCAGTGAGCTTGATTCCAGTGTCAGGCAGATGCTTCGAAAAGCGCTCTATGGATATGCCACAGTGGCAGAGAGAGCCTACCTCTACCAGGGTTATAGAACCACCCTAAATCATGATCCGGTGAAATCCCTGAGGGCTTCGACATACTGATTACAAATACCTCCTGAATAATAACGATTCCAATCCAGTTAACTGGATTTATTGAGAAAGACGCGTTAAGCGTCTTTTTTTTTTGCTGAACGGGCCAATAAACCGCTTAAAATGGCAAGCTGAAGCGTTTTGAGGCGTAGTGCGCTTATCGCCAGCATACTCCCGCTGCAGATAACATACTGAGTCCCTGGGTCAATAGGACTGGAATCGATAGGTCAAGAAGAGTACAAATAAGCCATTGAATCTAAAAAATATCACGATTTAATTATGCGATATGCCGAAACTAAAGCAATAACAGGCAGCAGACAGATTTTACAGCAGACAGGCAAAGCATGAGTGCGTTGAGAAGCTCAAAATGGCAGGCGAAACTGGCTGCTGTTCCACTCCCTGCGCTCTCTCTGCTGGTAGGGATCTTGTGTGGTCTTTTGATGTGGCTGGTATTGGAACCGATCCAGGACAGACGACTGGCCAATCTATTTCATGATGAACTGGTCGGAAGACTCGATGTGCGGGCGGTTGAGACCCGACAGCGGTTTGAGCATTTTTTGCAGGAGTGGCGCCATGTGGGGAGTGGATTGTCGAACCATTGGCGCATCAAGAACTATCTTGGTTCCACTGTCTGGCATGAGAGCAAGAACTCGGAGACGCAGGCGATTCTCCACCAACAGACACCGGAGTGGCTCGATCCTGGCTATCCCAAACTCAACTCCATCGAGCCTAAGCATGTGGTGCTGTTGGATAATCGGGCGACGCCAAGAGAGATCTATCAGAAACAGCCGCTCTCATTCGATCTGGACCAGTTGTTCGAGTTCTATTCGGGACGCAATGAGGCGCTGGTTACTCTGATCGATCAGGTACCCTATCTACTGGTCTGGTCGAACGTCTCCTATCTGGAAGACGATCTGGCTGCGGTTCTGCTGCTGATTGTTCCGGTGGATGATCAGTTTCTATTGGAATCACAATCGATGACCAACGATTCCGATACCCTGATTGCCCTGGTGGACGCCAACACACTGAAGCTGTTATCCAGCAGCAATCGGGAGATGATTGCAAGAGACTCCCATTTGAATGACTGGCATGAGAACTATCTGCTGACATCCCAGGCGATCACCCGGTTTCAGTCGATGGAGCAGAGTCTGCTGTTCACAACGCTGGTCTCCCGTGATGCGGTGGAAAAGACCATTCTTAGCATCACCAAGCTGGCTCAGCAGGATCGATTTCTTGCGACCCTGGTCTATATCATCGTCTTTTCTGTCATCTTCTATCTGATTTCGGCCAAGATAAGTCATGTGCTGGTGCGCATTTCCCGATTCGGCCAGCAAGCGCTGGGAATCGAACAACCTGTAACCAAAAAAGGCAACCAGTTACTGCTGTTGGAGGATTGGGTGAAAGCCTTCTTCCGGCAGCTGATCAGTGCCCGCGATACGCTGCGCAATAGACAGGAAGAGCGGTTGCGAGAGACAGAGGTGCTGAAAAGTGCGCTG
>JAHRHW010000254.1 GCA_019100305.1 Candidatus Thiodiazotropha taylori
GAAGCACCGCCATGAAAATCAAACATATCTCAATTCCCACCAAGGTCGCCCGTCCGGGTATGAGTGTCGGTGAAGTAATGGCCGAGTGTGTTAACAAAGGGGTTCCTGGCATTCCCTATGTGGATCAGAATGGTGTGATCAGCGGACGCTTCTCGGTAAGGCATATGTTCCGTATCTGCTGTATTCCCGATGACATCATTCAGGGTGCCCATCTGCTTGGGGATGATATCGAGCATCTCGATTTTCCGCATATCAAAGCGGAGGATTTGATGGCCCGGAGTGTGGATGATTTTATCTATCCGGATACGGTTCGTCTGTCAGCCAACTTTCAAGCCATCAAGGCGCTGGCCATTATGGAGCAGTACAACACAGAGTATCTGTTTGTCACTGAAGGGGAGGATTATCAAGGGGTGGTGACACGAATGAGTATTGCTTCGGCGATTGTAACCAAAGAGTGTTGCATCGACTGATGATGGAACAGATTACTACCGAGATGTGGGTCTCGGCACTTCTGCTGTTGTCTGCCTATATCCTGATTTTTACGGAGCTACTGCATCGCACGACCGCCGCCATGTTGGGCGCCCTGACCATGATCGGTGTGGGTATGTGGATGGGATTCTACAGTCAGGAGCAGGCACTGCTGGCGGTGGACGGTAATACCATTCTATTGTTGGCGGCGATGATGATGCTGGTCGCGTTGTTGCGCCCCACCGGGGCGTTCGACTATGCGGCCGTGCATATTACCCGTTGGGCCAAGGGAAGCCCGAAGCTGCTGCTGATCTATCTCAGTCTGGCGGTCAGTCTGATCAGCATGATCCTGGATAATGTCACCACGGTAATTGTTTTCGCGCCGTTGACCGTACTGATCTGCCGCTTATTGAAGATCAATCCCATGCCCTATCTGATGGCAGAGGCGATGCTCTCGAATATCGGTGGTGCCGCTACCCTGGTGGGTGATCCCCCCAACCTGATGATCGGCAGTGCTGCCGATATCAGTTTCAACTCATTCCTGGTGCATATGGGCTTTCCGGTGTTGGTGGTATGGGTCGGCACGGTGGCGCTGATGTTGTTTCTGTTTCGTGAACAGTTGACCGATGTTGGCGAGGACCCCCGGACCCTGGTCGATACCCATGCCATCAAGGATGCCAAGGGGCTGAAGCGTACCCTCTTCTCCCTGGCTGTGGTGGTGGTGCTCTTCTTCATACACCACAATCTGCACATCCTGCCCGCCTATGCCTCTTTTATCGGACTCTGTCTGGCTTTGCTGATGCTGAAGCCCGATATGGAGCAGATTTTCGGCACCGTCAACTGGTCGGTATTGTTCTTCTTCGCCGGCCTGTTCATGATCGTTGGCGGAGTGGAAGCCTCGGGACTGCTCGATCTATTAGGACAGGAACTGGCCAGACTCGCCAGAGACCCTCAAATGCTTTTGCTCACCGGACTGTTGCTGATGTGGGTGGCCGCGGTTCTCAGTGCAGTGGTGGACAACATACCTTTTACCGTGACCATGATTCCAATCATTATGGGGCTGGAGAGCAGCGGGGTGAATATTGCGCCCCTCTGGTGGGCTCTGGCGCTTGGTGTTGGTCTTGGGGGTAATGGTACCCACCTGGGGGCAACGGCGAATATCATCGCGGTCAGTGAGTCAGAAAAGAGCGGCATGCCAGAGGCGAGGATAACCCCACTGATCTGGATGAAAACCGGCATCCCGGTGATGTTCTTCGGTCTGATCCTGGCCAGCCTGGTCTACTGGTTGTTCTTTGACCTTTTTACCACCGCCTGAATGCTACCCGGTGCTGCTTCCAGGGAGTGTCAATCCCAATCCAGTTCCGCTAGCGCTCGTACGACAGGTGCTAACAGCAGTAGAACGTTTTACCGAGAAAATTCACCTCTCTCTGCAACAATCCCCCAATTTCCTCGTCAGTTTTAAATGGCCGACAATCTTGATTGTTTTGCTAGGTATTTCTATAGCTTAAGGTATCACTGTTCAGTGCAGCCTTGAAATAGTGAGTTCTGGGTAGTAACCGAAACGGATTTCACTGGCCTTCAGTCCAGGCAACAGCAACTTTCCCATACTCAAGGCCAGAGTATCACTTGAGGTGTTCCCTACAACAGAGAGGCATACACAACATTGAATATCAGAACAACCTTGGATCTAATCACGCTGCGCGATGTTACCAATCCTGATGATCACCACTGCCTCTATGAAGGCGATGGTGAGAATGGTGTCGAGATCTATTTTGAAAATGAACAGACCAGGCAGTTGTATCTGGATAGGCAGCTTGAGGAGCACAAAGTGATCTGTGGCAACGATTCAGATGACTATGTGGCTGAGGGTTGATCGATGATACTACGGCGCATCTCTATGCTGGTCCCCTCAAGGCGTCTGGCGGAGGAAGTGGTGAGAGGTCTGGTGTTCATCAGGGTGAACCGGCAACACATCCACGCCGTGGCCAGGCCGGGTGTCGATCTGAAAGAGCTGCCGGCAGCAAGGATACGCCAGAGGCGTGGTTTTGCAGCGCTATTGGAGAGCTGGTTCTGGGATTTCAATCTGCTGCTGTTTTTTGCGGCATTAGCGATTCTGTTGATCGGTGTGTGGGCATCCGAATGGTTGCTGGTGGCAGGCTGCCTGACTGCAGTAGTCATGTCCATGTTACTGGGTTACCACTTTTCAGGTCAGGTACCTCAAGCCCAAATTGATGACTTTGATGTGCCGTTGAGGCACGGTGAATTTCTGATCTTTGTTGACGTTCCACGCTGGCGGGTTTCCCTGGTCGAACGTTCGATTCGGCAACTGCATCCTGAAGTAGAGCTAGGTGGTGTTGGTTGGGGTATCGATGCCCTCGGCATCTGACTTGCCAACCACGGGGTGACGCTTTGCGTCACCCGTTTTTTTTTGTTTTCAGTCCGCAAACGAACGCGAACTGAATATAACTCATCCACTGATTCCGCTGTGTCTCAACAGGGGTTCGATCTGCGGTTCGCGACCGCGGAATGCGACGAACAACTCCATGGCATCCTTCGAGCCACCCTGCTCCAATATCTCCTGCAGAAAGGACTGCCCCGCCTCCTGACTGAAGATGCCTTGTTCCTCGAATCTGGAGAAGGCGTCGGCTGACAGCACTTCGGCCCATTTGTAGCTGTAGTACCCCGCAGCGTAGCCACCGGCAAAGATGTGTGAAAAACCGTGTGGAAAGCGGTTCCAGGAGGGTGGCTTGATCACCGAGACCTGCTCACGCACCTGATCAAGAATCTGATAGATTCTTCCCCCCTGGTCCGGGTCGTACTCCTGATGAATGCGAAAGTCGAAGATCGAGAACTCCAGCTGACGCACCATCTGCATCGCGGATTGAAAGTTTTTTGCCCCATGAAGCCGCTGGAAGAGTTCGTCCGGGATCGGTTCACCACTCTCAACATGGCCGGAGATCAGTTCCAGTGCTTGCTGCTCCCAACACCAGTTTTCCATGAACTGGCTGGGTAGTTCCACCGCGTCCCAGGCCACCCCGTTGATTCCCGCAACGGCGGGATAGTCGATGCGGGTGAGCATGTGATGCAGCCCGTGGCCGAACTCATGAAACAGGGTCTCCACTTCATCATGAGTGAAGAGCGCCGGCTGGTCAGCCACCGGGGGCGAAAAATTACAGGTCAGGTAAGCAACCGGAACCTGGTCGACTGAATCGCTGAAGAAGCGGGTTGCGCATTCGTCCATCCAGGCGCCACCGCGTTTTTTCGGGCGCGCGTAGAGGTCGAGATAGAACTGCCCGCGAAGCTGGTTCTGCTTGTCGCGGATCTCATAAAAACGCACATCGGGATGCCAGGTATCCACCCCTTCGACGGATTGGATACGGATCCCATAGAGGCGCTCCACCACCGCAAACATGCCGGGTATCACCCGGGTTTCGGGAAAATAGGGCTTCAGCTCTTCCTGACTGATGGCATGGCGATGTTGGCGCAGTTTTTCCGAGTAGTAGCCGATATCCCAGGCCTCCAGTTGATCGATGCCGTAGTTTTCACTGGCGAATTGTGTGAGCTCGGCCAGTTCCCGCTCCGCCTGGGCCTTGGAGCGTTGTGCCAGATCGGTCAGAAAACTCATTACCTCTTCCGTGGTTCGGGCCATTTTGCGTGCCAGAGAGCGCTCTGCGTAGTTGTTGAAGCCGAGTAGTTGGGCCTGCTCATGGCGCAGTGCCAGGATCTGTTCCATCACCTCGCTATTGTCCCACTTCCCCGCATGGGGGCCGCAATCCGAGGCGCGTGTAGCGTAGGCCTCGTAGAGCTCTCTACGCAGCTCCCGCTGATCCGCATAGGTCATCACCGGAAAGTAGGACGGAAACTCCAGGGTCAGCAACCAGCCCTGCTGCTCGCGCTGCTCTGCGGTCTGCTTGGCCAGTGCCATGGCGGATTCCGGCAGCCCGGCCAGCTTCTCCGGGTCGGTGATCAGCTTGCTCCAGGCATTGGTCGCGTCGAGCAGGTTCTCCTCAAATTTGGTGGTCAGTTTGGAGAGGCTCTGGCTGATCTCCTTAAAGCGTTGTTTTTTATCTTCCGGCAGATCAACCCCGGAGAGCCGGAACTCAAGCAGGGTGTTTTCCAGCATCTTTTTTTGCGCGTCGTCCAAGCCAGCTTGTTCGGCAACCTTTTTGTAGGCTTCGCACAGTTTGCTGTTCTGTCCCACTTCGGTGGCGTAGTCACTCAGTTTGGGCAGGCAGGCATTGTAGACTTCGCGCAGTTCATCGTGATTGACCACTGAGTTCATATGGCTGATGGGTGACCAGGTTCGGCTGAGGCGGTCTTCGGCGATTTCCAGGGGCTCGACAAAATTGTGCCAGTTTGGGCTGGCTATGGAGCCGAGCAGGCTTTCCATGGTCTGGCGGTTCGCCTGTAGCAGCGCATCGATGGCAGGTTCCACCATTGGCGGTTTAATCCGGCTGAAGGGTGGCAGTCCGGTCATGTCGAGCAGGGCATTGGTCATCTATCTGTTCCTGGTTTTTCTAGCTGTTTTCAGCGTATCTTTTACTGCGACCTTCGGGAAGCCACCGGATAGGTGGGTATTGATAAAAACCTAAGGGGTTTTTCGGATTCAAACCCTGGTCGATCAGTCAGCCGATACGAAGGCTACTGTTTGGGTCTGCTAAGGGATTCGGTCCGCCGTGTCTATTAGTCTCTGCCTACCTTGCGATTGTTCCGCATCGCTTCGATGACCTTCTCAACCGGATTGGGTTCGCCAATCTGTAGGTTGCACAGCAGGTCGTCATAGAGGGTGGCACGATAATCGATCGATTCATCTTTTGGGATCCTCTCCCAGTCTCCGCCGGGCATTGGCGTCAGGCGCTCGCTTCCACCATAGGCATAGACTTTGTAGAGGCGTTCACGGCAGCGAAATCCTTCGTAAGAGCTGTTTACTGCGCCGGAGTTGGAGCGGATCACCAGGATGTAGCGTACCGCACCGTCTGAGTCATGCTGAATCGAATTTCGTTCCACAAAGTAGCGGAATCTGGACTCATTGGCAGCGACCTGAAACTCCTGAAGATCGTCACTGTTGATGCTGTCCGGAACCTGAACCTCACCCTCCAGCCAACCAGGCCTGTCGGGTACGTCGTATTCCTCATCGTTTATAGGGTCATCCAGCAAGATATCCCTGGCTAGGGCCGGGGTGGCGACGAGTACTACAAAAAGTAGTAACCAGGCGGTATTAAGGGTCATGGAAGCTTTCCTGTTGTTTCTTTCCGGGCAGCCGACCGGGTTATCTTATATCATGCGAGCGGCAATGAACCATGCGCTGCCTGAACCCAAGGCGAAAAAGGCTGCCAGGGTGAAAAATGAGTAGTAGCGGAAGCGTCTGACCAGGTCAAACTCCTCCTTGGTCGAGATCAACATCGGGCGACGCTTGGCGCCGGTTGCGCTGAGTGTATGCAGTGGCTGCTGATCCTCCTTGAGTTGTTCCCTGGTGACCTCCTGTTTGGCCATCTTGCGGGCGGATTCCCACTCCTCCAGGTCAATTTTTCCATCTCCGTTCAGATCGAAGCGCTCGAGCAGAGTGGCATGCTCGCTCTTCCATTGACGCAGGCGCTCTTTGACCATGTCGTCGCGCATCGCTTTTCGGTCCATTTCCCCGAGTGAGCTGAACAGGCCGATGGCATACAGCGGATCACCGGGCATGATCAACTCCTCGGTATATCGGTAGTCTCCATCGAACGTGGTGTTGATCGATATCTGCAGCCCGAAGCGCTTGAACTGACTATGAGTGGTGCCGATCCCCCGGTCTGGGCCTGCTGAGGGGGTCGAGTTTGGGCCATACCAGATATTGCGCTCACTGGGGGTGACGGAGGCCCCTTCCGGATCGAGTATGCACTCGCCGGTTTCATCTTTTAGCAGGAACAGGGCGTTGCTCTTTTCGCTGCGCACCGCGCGCCAGCCCTTGTCATCCTTGCGGTCGACCTTGTAGCGCCACCAACAGCAGGGGGTCGCGCTGAGAGGCGATATCACCGGTTCACCCTTCATCATTTCGGCCTCACCGATCAGCTCGACGTAGCCCTGGGGGGCAGAGCGTATGCGCGAAGTGGGGG
>JAHRHW010000026.1 GCA_019100305.1 Candidatus Thiodiazotropha taylori
TCCCGGGGCCGGCTCAAAGGCCTCCGGATTGTCTCTGTTCTTAAGGAATTTCAGGCCAACCTGGGGGAAGAGTGCATAGATGAGCACGTCATCAACTTCATCTTTTGCCACTTTGATGCCGTGTTCATCGACCAGGCCACGGAATTCTGCGGTCAACTTATCCATCTCCGCATCGATCAGGTCGGCTGGCCGGCAGGTAATGGCCTCTTCGCCATCTTTCAGAACCCTGGCCTGAAGCTCGGCATTGACCGGGGCCGGTGTCGCACCGTACTCCCCTTTCAATACACCTTCGGTCTCTTTGGCGATGCTCTTGTAGCGCTCACCCATCAGCACATTGATAACCGCTTGGGTACCGACAATCTGGGAAGTCGGTGTGACCAGTGGAATGTAGCCCAGGTCCTCGCGTACTCTGGGAATCTCCTCCAGCACATCATCGAGCTTATCGGTGGCGCCCTGCTCCCTGAGTTGATTCTCCATGTTGGTCAACATGCCTCCGGGCACCTGAGCAACCAGAATCCGGGAGTCCACACCCTTCAGGGAACCTTCGAACTTCGCATACTTTTTACGCACTTCGCGGAAATAGGCTGCAATCTCCTCCAGCAGGATGAGATCCAATCCGGTATCCCGGTCGCTCTCCTTGAGAATCGCCACTACGGACTCCGTCGCAGAGTGACCATAGGTCATACTCATCGAGGAGATTGAGGCATCCATCATATCAACGCCCGCTTCGGCGCATTTAATCGCGGTCGCTACACTCATCCCGGTGGTTGCATGACTATGCATCGCAATCGGTATCGAAATGCTCTCTTTCAGACGGGTAACCAGTTCATAACCGGTATAAGGATTCAACAGCCCAGCCATGTCCTTGATGCAGATTGAGTGGCAACCCATATCTTCCATGCTTTTGCACATATCCAGCCAGTACTCCATGTTGTGAACCGGACTGACGGTATATGACATGGTGCCCTGCGCGTGTTTATCAACTTTCAAAGTTGCTTTGACCGCAGTCTCCAGGTTGCGCAGATCGTTCATCGCATCGAAGATACGGAATACGTCCACGCCGTTGGTGGCCGCTCTTTCGACAAATTTATCCACCACATCATCAGCGTAATGCCGATATCCCAGGATGTTCTGTCCGCGAAACAGCATCTGCATCGGAGTATTCGGCATGGCCGATTTCAGAATTCGGATACGCTCCCAGGGATCTTCACCAAGGAATCTGATACAGGCGTCGAAAGTTGCCCCGCCCCAGGTCTCCAATGACCAGAAGCCCACTTTATCCAGCTTTTCTGCAATCGGAAGCATGTCGTCGATACGCATTCTGGTCGCAAACAGAGACTGATGCGCATCTCTCAACACAACTTCTGTTATTCCTAGTGGTTTCTTTTCGCTCATAAGCTAGCCGCCGTTGTTAATAGAACAGCCTGGTATCAGGTGTTAAAAAATATGAAAAATTCAGACTCAATGACGATTCGAACGATATTGGTTAATTGCCGCTGATATTACGGCAACCAGATCGCCACGCATAGTGACCGTATCCTGGCCTGGTAAAACAGGTGTACTGGCATGGGTGCTCACTGTCCCTTGCCTTTCCATCACAGCCATAGCGAGTTTTGACATCCCCTTCATGGCAAAAACCAGAACAAGAAGGAAAGTGAAAACTATCCCCATTCCAAGCAGCATCAGGTTGACGCCTGATAGCAACAAGTCTTCAATTGGCATTGGATATATTTACTCTTTGTTGGTTATTTTTATCTTTCTACGTTGGGTGAAGACATGTTGTCAAGCAACATGTGCATTAACAACATCGACTAACTCTTTGTTTTTATGTAGATAATACTCCATTTATTTAGAATATACATAATCAGTATTAAGCCTATCAATCAATACTATACCGTCGTGAGGCTGCAAGGCGAGATTTTTTCATTCAATTACCACCCTGTCTGGTAAAATAGGCGAAATTCTATCGCTGCAAACCATGCCCCGTATGACCCAGGTAACCCAGTCCGATCCTTTACCACTTGTATTAGCCTCCAGCTCCCCATTCAGAAGAGAACTGCTCAGCCGACTTGGTTTGGAATTCAGCACCTCGTCACCTGACGTGGATGAGAGCAGGCTGAACAATGAGTCAGCTGAAGCGCTTGTGCTGAGGCTGTCAAAACTGAAAGCGATGGCAGTCGCTGAGACCCACCCAGAGGCTCTGATTATCGGCTCCGATCAGGTCGCCACAGTCGATGAAGCGATTTTAGGTAAACCGGGCAAACACGAAAAGGCGGTTGAACAGCTGCTCAATGCCTCCGGCAAGCGGGTAACTTTTTACACTGGCCTCACTCTATATAACAGTAACACTGGCCAGGAGCATAGCTGTTGCGAGCCTTTTCATGTTCATTTCAGAACCTTGACTCAATCCGAGATCGAAAACTATCTGTCGAAGGAACAGCCTTACAACTGCGCCGGTTCCTTCAAATCAGAGGGTCTGGGGATCACCCTGTTTGAATCCATGGAGGGTACCGATCCGAATGCCTTGATTGGCCTGCCCCTGATACGCCTGATCACCATGCTACGCAAAGAAGGTGTGAACATCCTGGCTTAATGACTTGAGCAGATCAAGTCGCTCCGATAACCGACACTGTGTCACCAGCGGAGTTAGCCTGCCAAAGCATTGGATTCCTAATTAATAGATCCTAAAAGATCGCATCCTCGACTTTTTTGGTGTCGGCATCGAGACTATCACTGTTTTCACCGTGCTCCAGCCTGGCAAATGCTTTGACGGTGGATCGATCCACCGATGCCAGATAGTGATCCGAGCCCTCATGGGCCAGAATATTTGCTACCTGAACAATATCCACATAATCGACTGGCACATCATCACCGGGATCCCGACTGAAATCTTCATGATGGGCAGCCACATCGATGATGGCCTCATCGAATTTCCATAACTTCAAGATACTCCCCCCGATATGCGGATGCAGCTTTCGCAGAACCTTGTCGAGAAAATGCGGATTATCTATTAACTCTTTGTATTTGCAAGCCTTTATCAATAGCGGTATATGCCCGATATCATGTACCAACCCTGCCACCAGTGCGACATCCGGATCCAGTCCCGGCTGTGCTTTGGCTAACATCGCTGCTTGCGCCCCCACTTTCACAGAGTGATTCCAGAGCTTGTCCATTCGACGCTCAATCTCTTTCACCGAGGTTCGAAATACCTCTTTCATCGATACCGCATAGACGGCGTTTTTCACCCGCTGAAAACCGATCCGGGTAATTGCTGGCTTGATGGTGGCGATCTTGTTCATGCCCCGGTAGAGAGGACTGTTTGCATAGCGGATCAGTCGGGCGGTCAAAGAGGCATCCCGCGAAATGACTTTTTGCAGATCGGATGCAGAGCTATCCACATCATTGATAATGATCAGCGCTTCCAGCGCCAAAGCCGGCAAGGTTGGCAGATAGATATTGTTGGCAAGCAGATCCTCTTTTACCGAGTCGACAAAAGCCTTGGTTGTCGCAGATTCAAGCTGCTTCTGCTCACGCTCCTGTTCTGTCTCAGTATCTACCCGCTCCCCGTCTGCAAGTGTAAAAACCGATTTTGTCATCCGATTGCTGCCAGCCTGTTTTGTCTCGTTGTAGATCAACTCGTGATTCGACCAAAGCGCTGTGTACTGCCACTGTACCTTCCTGTCAGGTCAACATGACACAGGCTTCTCAGGCCAAATATTAGATTTTAAATTACTATATATATCAAATATTAAAAACACCATTGGATAGTTTACTTTGACTATCGGCTCACTCCTTACAATCGGGCCAATGCAGGTCGTTTGCTATCCAGCAGGATTAACGTAAAACCAGAGTAAAAATCACCTGAAGAAGATAGCGGCAAGACAATCCGATTTCTCCAGTTTTCGAATCATTTCAAGCTAGTTGAGTGGTTGCTATGCGTCAAGCATCACACAATTCACAATATACTAACCCGGTGACCCAATCGCTCACTTTCAGCTGCTCTGTGTCTGAATACCGAATAATTGAACGAGCCATTTTTTTAAATCTTTCACAAAAAATAAATATTTTCTTACCGATAATAGTACGCATTGATGCGTTGTGGCGCAGAACACTCGAATCCGTTACCCCAGTGCCAATTCCTACCGGCCTGGAAACACTCTTATTTGAATATTAGTGAATTATCTCTCATTTTTCGCTTCCCATCTGATTCATAACTAAAGTATTAATATCTTTATTTCAAGGAGTTAAGCCTGATATTTAAAGTCATATTAAACAATTGCCCATTCAAGTTTTAGCTCTATGAGACGACTTTATGGGTAGGCTAAACAATAAACATGTCTAACGATCAAGACTTTGACGGTATGGCAGAACAAGCACTCAATCGCTTTACTCAACATACTGGTGACAAGCCGGTAGTCCTCATTGCAGACGATTCTCGGGTTGTCCGGGTATCGTTGAGGAATATACTTAATGAAACCTGTCAACTCATCGAAGTTGAGGATGGGGAGCAGGCATGGCAGGTCATTTGCCAAACCCCATCGATCGATTTGGTCTTCAGCGACCTCTCCATGCCAAAACTAGATGGTCGCAAACTCTTAACCAATATCAGAAGTTCTACGACTGGACGTATATCCAACCTGCCGTTCATCGTTGTTACCGGCAATGAGGTGACTGACGGTATCGCTGAAGAACTTGAGAAGCTTGGCGCATCCGGAATGGTAAGCAAACCCTTTGATCCAACACTAATTCAGCAGTTTGTTGATGAGTTAGCCGAAGAGAGTGAGCAAGAGCTCTCCGTAGAACTGCAAAACACAAATGCACAGAGTGATTATCTCGACAGTACCACCGATAAATCACAATTTCTGGAGATTGCCAGCCGGGAACTCTCTTTTGCAATCCGAAACAAGAATGAGCTTGCTCTGGCGATCATCAAAGTCGATCAATTCAGCAGCATTCTGGACCACTACAGTGAAGCTGCCATTGAGCATATTCTACTGGCCCTGAAGGAGATCATTGAGAAACATATCCATCCTGATGACACTCTGGGCTATTTCGGGGAGGGCTGCTTTGCCATTCTACGTCCCGCCTCGAATGCCATAGGTACAAAATACCTGAGCCGCAGAATTCTCGAAGATCTCACCTCAAAACAGTTCTATCTTGGGGAGGCGGACGAAAGCGTCACCGCGAGTATTGGCATTTCAGCACCGGATATCAAACCGGGAATCCGCCTGCAGGATCTGATCAAACTTGCAGAAGGACGCCTCAAAGCCGCGTTTGAGAATGGCGGCGGCAAAGTTGTCGATAAAGGCAATGAAAACCTTACTCCGGTCTCCATGCAGGACAGCATGGAGATATCCAACGTCATATCCAACACACAACCCAGCTCACCCCATGTAGTGAGCAGAAGCTCCTCCGAGATCAATCGTTTGGCGGCGGAACAGGTTGCGGATATCAAGGCCAAGTATACGAATCAAGCGAAGGATTTCGAAGCTCAAGCAGGACAGATTTCTGAATATAAGAGAGCTCTGGAGGATTTGACCGATGAAAACAGATCGCTAATCGAAGACGTCAAACACTGGAAAAGTGAGTCCGCCGAAGCTGAACATCTACGCCGACAACTGTTTGAGGTTGAAAGTCAGTTCCAACAGCTGAAAGTCAAGTTTGGTGAAGTGCAAAAGGCCAATGATGATCTGGCACACCGCACCGACACTACCGAAAGAGAGAACCGGAGACTGATAGATGAAGAGGAAGAGAGAACAGCTTCATTGAGGCAGTCTCACCAACTGATTGAAGGTGAGAACAAGCGTCTGGAGAGTCAGATCATCGATTTAAAAAGCCGAGCAGAAAAAGCTGAGCTTGAGAGCCTGAAATCCAATCAGCTGGTAACCAGTCTGAGGGACAACAGCAATCTGCTGAAGATGCAGGTTGATCAGTTACAACAGGAAGTCAATGAACTGAGGGAAAAACAGTATCAGCAACCAAAAGCTAACGAGAAACAGAACAGCCCCCCAAGCAGCGAATCAAATTCGGAGTTGAAAACAGACACTGATCTGCTGGAAGAGCTGTACAAGCCTGAACTGGCCCTCTCCCCCACTCCGGAGCCGCAAAAACAAAGTAAACCGGTCAAAGAGAATAAAGCCGATTCGGTGCATCTGTTCCCAGATAAAGAGCAGGTGAACCTGAAACAGAAGCAGGTGAAAGAGAGCAGGATTCCACCGTTTCGGGTAGAAGCCGAACCGATGTTCTTTAAAAATGGTTTCAATCTCTCATCTTTCACCATTGCCAGCTTGATCATGCTCGTCATCGTCGTAATCGGCGGCATCTACCTTTATGCGGTAATGAGTGCTCCACCCCCAAATGATCTTGCATCTGACAAAAATCAGGTAACGCTGCAGAGTACTGCAGCCGATGATGTTGCTGCAGCCCCGGCGGCAAAGGAGACGGTGGTAAAACAAACCGCAAATATCAGCAGTAGCAGATCGGCCCCGCCAGTCAACAGGACTGAATATCAGGAAGCGGCTCCGGTTACCAGAGCGATGAGCATTTCTGAGGAGCTGAGGCTTGAAAAAGAGCTGACGTTACGTCAGATGGCTGAGGAAGAGTTCACTCGCAGCCTGGTCAGCACGACGACAACCGAACCAGACGATTCCGATCCGACAGAAACTGTTTCCACAGATTTTCAAATTCAGCCTGAAACGGCCCGCGAAGTACTTCCCTTATCACAAGATTTTGAAGCAGAAGCCACCTCTGTGGATCTTGATGCAACCACAGATAGCCTCAACTAAGGCTTAGACAATCACCCCGGATTGTCCAAAACAATCTGATAAAAAAATCTCTTTTCTCAATTTCAAGTGCGATAACAATCTTGCATCACTGGCGATTGCATTGATAACAGTGTGTCCGGTAAAAAACCTAATAGGATTTAGTTCTCACTCAGATCACTCGCCCGCTGCTGAAAGATACTGGCATGCAGTGGCCAACCAGACTCATCAATCACGAATACTGTCCATTTTCCCTCTTCACCAGGGTTGAGACTTTTGATTGAATAGGCACGCCAGCGGGGACCGCCGACTTGGATATTGACCTCACTGATCACTTCCCCTTCAAACTCCCATCTGTGAATGACTGTGCGACCCTGAAGATTCCTAAGATCTGTAAAGAATGAGACTTCCGTGGCATTCTCATCCAGGCTGACCACCTGATCCACGGGTTCTCTGTTAATCACAGCGGTGGTGAACACAGCCCGGGCGACGTAGGCATCGGGCACGGGCGACTCTTCGATACCCTGTGAATCCAGCAGCTCTTGTGCTTCCGCTTCAACCTCCTCCGAGGTCACGCTCCCTTGTGCTGGATCAATCGTCTCCTGTGACCATAGTGATGACTGTATGGAGATCAGTGCGATGGCCAACCAAACCTGTTTTATAAGCCCAAATCCTTGAAGAGTTTTTATCATTGACACCTCCGACATGCTGTTATTGAAAAATTGAAACAGAAATCCCTGACAGGCGCCAGTTTTTGCCAAGACTATCTTCGCAGAACCCGAATCCATTGCCAGAAATTCAGTAAACCGGCGAGTGAGGCAGAGAGATAGGTAAATGCTGCCGCCCGTAATATTTTTTCCGCTGCTGGGTATTGTTCTGTTGTCAGATAACCATCCTTTAACAGGGGCATGGCTTTTTTAAAACTTGCATCCAATTCGACCGGCAGGGTGAGTAACTGAAGCAGTACATTGGTCCCCATAATCAGAAATGCTGCCAGGGCACTGATCATCCCGATTGCCGGCGCCCTGGAGATCACAGAGGCTACAGGTGCCAGAAACAGCAGAAAAGACCCCAGACGCTGGGCAAACAGCGCGAATCGGGCCAGCCGGGTTCGCCAGCGGAACATCGGTTCATCCGCTGCGTCCTGCAGCGCATGCCCTACTTCATGAGCTGCGGTTGTAATCGCGGTCAGCGATTTCCCGGCCATCTTCTCCTTGCTCAGCCTGACAGCTTTATCACTTGGGTCGTAGTGGTCCCCCAGATCGGTACTTTCAACACGCACATCCGTCAAGGAAAATCGATCCAGCAGATGCCTTGCCAATTCACCGCCATTGCCGGGAAAATTATCCTCTTCCTGTTGACTGTGCTTTTTCATGGTCCGATTGACCCACCATTGTGGCCCAAGCAGAAGCAGAAGCAGCAGTGTCAAAATCAATACATAGTGCATGCCTTGTCTCAACCGATAGCTGAACTCTGGAATTGATCAGTTATTAACCTGGAACAATATGTCGGATTAATACTATGATGATCAATGGCAGGAAAAGTTTGAGAGCACCTCTTGATTATTCTGAGTTTGAAGCGAGATGCGGAGGTATAGCCTGACTGCAGGGACTGGTGGTTGGTTAAATCGCAACAGCGTTCACCTGGTCCGATGGTGGAAGAACAACGCCATAACCATGTATTGGACATGGTTATGGCGGACAGTATCGCCTAGTAGGTGACTACTCTCGGTAGCTGCTTCGCTTCAGCCACCCACTTCTCTACTGAGGAGAGACTGGGAGTAGCACGTACCAGATTCTTTGCATCATTGACCTCAACCATTTTTGAATGAAGGTTCTCAGGCTTTCTTTGCGCCAGTTCAGGCACGGTATCCACCCCAGCTGCTTCCAACAGGTCGGAGTACTGCTCACCAATACCCTTGACCCTGAAAAGGTCCGCCATATTGACCCATCTGAGAATCAGTTTGCCGCTGATTCCGGTTGAATCTTCAAGTGTCTTACGCCCCTTCTTGGTACTCCCCTGCTCCAGCAAGGCTTCCAGGCTCTTGATATCAGCCGCTTCCAGTTTTGATGCGTAGGTTGCACCGATACCCTCGATTTCGACTAGCTTAGTCATGATTTTTAAGTCTCTCTATGGTTGGATAGGTGGTTATTCTTCTTCCATAGTGAGCGTTCCGATACTCAACATCTGCCATCCCTATGCACCCTCTGAAAGGCTTATAATCCCGCATCATCGCTTTGCCGGCATAGGCCACCAGGTTTCCACAATGAGTGGCAATACAGGTAACCGTTGATTCGGCGGCACCTTTCCTGAACCTCTGACAATGATGATGCAGTACAAAAATCAAGCTGGCTCTCCATCGCCCCCTTCTCATCCCTGTGAGATGTTCATCATACACACTATAAGAGTTTGATAAATCTTGATTTAGCTCTGAATTCTAAACAAGTGTTAAATGTTTTTTCAAGGTATTCCAGTGGCTGTTTGCAGCAGCGCCTGGTCACACTAATTAAACGCGTCGACAACTTGACTGGCGAGGCTGATGCGTCGCCGATCCTGTCTTCTCCGATCCCCGGGATAGCGGTGAGCCTTATCTAGCATCAGCCTTCGCCGATCCCGCGAGGCTTCCCGGTGGATATAGGGATGAGCATGCAGCCTCCGGCCCATCTGTGAGGCCGCATTCAGTCTGCCGATCATTTCGTGGGCGGATTCCGACGGATCTACAAATACAAGCCCATGAATTTCCCAATCCCGGGCCTTATTGAACTTCAACTTCAGTACTTTCGACCTGGTGATCTCCACGGCTTTGACTTTCTCTTTAAAAAAAGACCAACCCGGTATTGCAATTCGGTTGACCATTTTGGTCAATTCCCTTGCTGAACACTCTTCCGATATCCCATTAATAAAAACCCACATCATTCCTCTCACAACATGATCTTTAGCACTTCAATATAGCAGACTATGAACCTGGCTCCCTGATATTCAGTCTTTATTTTGTCGCGGCTCTGCCTTTGAGATTCAGGCTGTTAGGGGCTTCAAGCAGATCCTTGCTCAGCGTTATGGCTCTTGACAAGGGTCTGCTTGAAGCCCTGAAAGTGAACTATTTGGTCGCCGGGTTTATATAATACCTATACAAATCGAGGAGTAATGTTACTGGCCTGCTGCGGGTTATTATTACCAAGGAACAATTGCCAGTCAGCTGTACTCATAAATAGTGAACGGCCAGTAGGAAGCGTAATGCCAAATCCATTTATTACTCAATTTCAGCAGTTACCCGATACCATCCCGATTTTTCCGCTCGCTGGCGCCATTGTGATGCCTGGAGCGCAGTTGCCGCTGAATATCTTCGAACCCCGATATATCAATATGATCGAGGATGCGATGGCAAGCCATCACCTGATTGGCATGGTACAACCTCTGGAACAACCGGAAAACAGCAAACATGAAGTATTCAATACCGGCTGCTCCGGCAGAATAAGCTACTACAATGAAACACCCGATGGCAGAATCGAGATCATTCTTACCGGAGTATGTCGTTTTGATATCGGTGAAGAACTTAAGACTACCCGTGGTTATCGTCTCATAACCCCACTCTGGTCAAGGTTTGAATCGGATTACGACGCCGCTTCCAGCGCATTGCTCAAAGAGCGAAAACAGATCGAGCTCACCCTCGACCGCTATCTGCTGGCGAATGACCTGCAGACCGATACCGAACAATTGAAACAGCTTCCTACTGATCTACTGGTGAATGTCCTGACCACCGCTCTGCCCCTACCCCATGAGGACAAGCAGTCCATGGTCGAAACTGTCGATATCGCTGAGCGACTGCAGATGCTGGTCACTAAACTGGACTTGAGCAGTTATCCGCCAAACAGTGATTTGAAACACTGAATCTCCTCAGACGATAAAGATTGCGTTTTGCTTTATGGCCAATGTGACCCACACTCCTTTCAGACCTGCCTGGTGGCTCAAGTCTCCCCATCTTCAGACCATTTGGCCAAGTCTGTTCAGGTCAAGAGTCAAGCTCGATTTTCGTGCCGAACGAATCGATCTCAGGGATGGAGACTTCATAGACCTCTCCTGGCATCAAGGCTCCAGTGGACCTCTGGTGATGTTGATACACGGACTGGAGGGCTCCATCAGTTCCCACTATGTCATACCAACACTTCAGGCACTGCATCGAGCCGGATTCAGTACCTTGTTCATGCACCTGCGTGGCTGCAGTGATGAGCCGAATCGGCTGCAGCGGAGCTATCACTCCGGGGCATCTGAAGATCTCAATGAGATCCTTGAACTGCTGGAGTCCAGGAATCAGATTCCGCAAGCCGTGGTCGGATTCTCCCTGGGAGGAAATCTGCTTTTGAAGTATCTCTCCGAAACAGGCCACAGGAGTCGAATCGATGCGGCTGTCGCGGTCTCCGTGCCCTTCAATCTAAGCCAGGCTGCAACTCGCCTGGAACAGGGGCTATCCAGGATATATGGACGCTACCTACTTGATAAACTGAAGAAAAGCTATATCGAAAAGTGTCAGATACGCGGTTTTGAGAAAACCATCGACCTATCAGCCATTCAAACCATCTATCAGTTCGATGACAAGATAACCTCTCGGTTAAATGGGTTTAATGATGCGGATGACTACTACAGCAAGAGCAGTTCGGGCACAAAACTGAAAGAAATCACTACCCCAACCCTGATCATCCATGCCCTGGATGATCCGTTCATGTTTCCAACCAATGTCCCTGGACTTGATCAGTTGGGCCCAGGTGTTGACCTGGAACTCTGTATGAATGGTGGACACGTGGGGTTTATCCAGGGGAATCTGCCGTTCAGAGCAGAGTATTGGCTGGATACGCGCATCAGCCAGTACCTGAAAATGCTACTCAAGCCAGAATATCAGCCAAACGACAACAACGACTTGCAATTATCATCCAACTGACACAATCTACAGCTTGGTTTGCCAGCCGAATTGGATAGTTAGGTCAGACATCCACACCTGCTCTGTCTTCACGATTCCTATCTCACCATATTGAAAGCTGATTGTAGCGGACAAACCTGTTCTTATTATGTTTTGCAAGGTCACTTCGAATGCCTGATCCCAGTGGTAAAGAGACAGATCAGATGGTGGTGGATATCGCCTGTCTCGATCACAGTCGATTCCGGGCAACCCTAATTTCAACCATTGGCAGCCATTGTGAAGTTTGGCGGAGTAGTAAACGCCACGAAAAACTCGTAGATGGCGAAATTGAGACAAGCTATACCGAATTTGTTATCAAGTGGCCTTATACAGACTACTCCGAAAACGAGACAAAACTACTGGCCCGACACTATCGTCAACTCAAGGATACGCTTGATGAGATCATCCCGGACGCCTTGTTCGTCGTAACAAAGATCAACGGTCGCGCCAGTGTCTTGGTGCTGGCCCAGGCAATCAACGTCTGGTTCAACATCGCCAATCAGCAGAATGAAGAGGAAGCAATCAAGCTGTTGTGCGCCAATCCGAAATCACGAATTCAACTCTCCCGTTTCGTCAAAGCGGCACAAGCCTGGCGCAAGTCGGACAACCCTAAAGTCATCGATCTTTTCGGCATCGACAATCTGGTTATGGATACCAACCGGGATATCCATTTTCTGGACAGTTTCTTTGTTTTCTTCTTTGAAGACACCTTCCACTTGATCGATGGCTGTGAAGAGGATACCGAACTGGCGGATAAGGTTAATCTCTCAATCAAAAGAATGAACTACCTGGAAAGGCTACTGGAGCAGGTAAAGGCTTCCTGCGATCAACAGTAGCTGCTCATGATCCAGGTCACCGGGTCAGGGCACCCGGGAAATGCACAGAAACAGTCAAGCCACCATGGTTTTCCCTGTTTTCCATCTCAATGGATGCATGATGAAGATCGACAATTCTTTTAACAATCGCCAACCCCAAACCACTACCCTGGATTTTGGTATCCTCACCCCGTCGAAAACGCTGATAAAGACCCTGTTGCTTGGATTCGGGGATACCAGGCCCTGTATCATGCACTTCTATCTTCGCACCTGAGTCCTGCTCTACCAGTTTAACGGTGACTTCACCGTTATTCGGCGTATAGCGGATCGCATTGTCGATAATATTTCTCAACAAAATCTGTATGGCAGGTGAAAACCCCGGTACCACTACCCTATCATTCGGGCCGTCGTAGGAGATCTCAATATCCTTCTCCAATGCCAAACCAGCGATGCCGGCAATCACATTGATTGTCTCCTGCTGCAGGTCCACCTGATGCGTATGGGACTCATCGAACGATTGACTATCCATTCTGGCCAGAGTCAACAGCTGTTCAAGCAGGTGTGTGGCCCGATCCACCCCACGAATCACCTGATCAAGAAATCCTTTGTGTGCCTGTTCTGTTGAGAGGGATTTGGCTTGAGCCAATGTCTTCAAGGCAGCCAAGGGGGTTCTCAGCTCATGAGCTGCATCGGCAGTAAATCTTCGCTCGTTTTCCAATGCAGAGTGAACTTTGAGAAACAGATGATTCAACGACTCCACCATGGGCACCACTTCACTCGGTACATCTTCAGTTGATATTGGATCGAGTGAATTTGGATCTCTGTTCTCAACTTTATCTGCAATTGTGCTGAGTGGTTTCAGGCCGTTTCCAACCATCATCCAGATAATGAAACCGAGTAAAGGTAGTGCAATTATGATTGGCCATAAGCTGTTGAAGACGATTTCCGATTCGATCTCCTCTCTGACGGAGAGTAACTCACCCACAAGCACATTGAACTGACCGCTCGACTCCTTCAGCCCAAACATCCTCCACGCTTTATCCTCAATAACAAAATTGTTGTATCCAACCTTAAAATCGTTGAATGATGCAGGCAGATTTGAACGTAGATAGGTTTTCCCATTGACCCCTTTTATCAAAAACGCGATTTTCGATTCATATCGATGCCCTTCCACCAGATCCCTGGGTACCAAAGTCAGGTAATCCTGTTCACTTTCACTCTCGTGTGATTGGAAGTCATGCAGGATCTCCATAAACCTTGACGATCGAGTCGCAGCATCTTTACCAACTTCGGCAACCAGTTTCTGCAGGGTCTCTTTGACCTCCTCATCCTCTTCAATCTCATGGATCATCAAGGTAGCGAGGATTCTTGATTCCTGAGCCAGAGTTGCGTCGTAGATCTCTTCGACTTCATGCGAGGCTACCTGGTAGACGAACAGTGCGGTGATCAACCAGAGGAAAATGATGGCGGTGATCAGACTGGCTAAAAGGCGTCGGCGAATTGATTGAATCGTCATGAATTGACTTGCCCTAATCGGATTGACTCTGCTTAGGGATCATGTAGCCAACGCCGCGTACGGTCTTGATCAACGTCTTTCCCAGCTTTTTACGAAGATGGTGGATATACACTTCAATGGCATTACTCTCCACACCCTCATCCCAACCATAGAGGGATTCTTCCAGAGCCTGTCGGGACATGATTCGTCCTGGATGGGATATCAGGGTTTCCAAAATGGAGAACTCATTCGCGCCCAAAATGACCTCTACTCCATCCTTTTGTAAACTGCGGGATGCGGGATCCATGGTAAGTCCGGCATACTCGATAACTGGTGCAGCACGCCCTTCCCGCCGGCGGCAGATGGCGCGTAACCTGGCATCCACCTCGAGCAAATCGAACGGTTTAACGACGTAATCATCTGCTCCCAGGTCCAACCCCTGGATCCTATCATCAAGTGTGTCTCTTGCGGTGAGTACCAGTACCGGTACATTACTGCCTCTGCCGCGTAAATTTTTTAATACATCCAGGCCATCCTGAGTTGGCAGCCCCAGATCCAGAATCAGGGCATCGATATTTTCACTCAACAAAGCTTGTTCAGTCGCTGGGCCATCGACCAACCAATCGACCGTATGCCCCAACTCTCTCAGCCCCATACTGAGACCCTCTCCAAGATGACGATCATCTTCCGCCAAAACAATTCGCATCAAACAAGTCCTGATTCAATCTCTCAACTAATACAGAACACACTCGTCATTTCGAGTCATCTGCATACTGTGTCAGGCTTGTTGACCGGCCCTGGCGGCAGAGATTCAAAATGAGTGTGGAAACCCGGGTTGATTGTCATACATTAACTGTAGCTGTTTTTTGGCAGTTGAAAGTGCTGCTTCAGCGGCTCTTTTTAGTCCGGCATCAGCTACCCGGTTATTTGCTCTGATGGGTAAAGCCAAAACCTTTTCAAATGCTGTGATTGCAGGCTGTAACCGCTTTTCATGCAGCAGAAACTCTGCGTAATAGAAGTTTGCATCGATATTCTCCGGATTCACATCCAGAGCCTTGAGCAGATGCTGCTCTGCTTTCTCATCGTCACCGAACCCCAATGGATATCCTGGCACCTGGTAGTAGAGGCTCCCCAGAACTGTATATAAAGTACCATCAAGAACCGTCGGTTCGATCGATTCCGCCTCCTCAAGCAAACGTTTTGCCTGTCTTGCGAGTGCAAGCCCGGACATGTTGCTGCTGTCCTTGGCCAGGGTTGAAAGCACTACAGCGTGCCAGACCATTGCAGCCGGATTTCCCGGTTGCTCGCTGACAACCGCTTCCATCTCAGCTGCCAGCGCATGCAGGGGTTCACGACGCTGATCCAGTGCAGTTTCAAACTTCAGAATCGCCCAACGTTCACTCAATTCCAATAATGCAGTAGACATTTCTGCCGCCCAAACACATCCCTGGTAAAACAGAAACATGAGAATGGAGAAGGATGTTTTTTTCATGACTATTATCTTACTCAATCTTTACGCGCTACAGCATAGGAAAACCACAATCTTATTACTCTAATTTCCATCCAATGCAAAACCCACAGCTCTCCGGATCAGCGGAATAACACACTGATTAATAGAGTATTTCCAGAGTTCATTACATTTTCTTGACTGAAAAGTGAAATCAGCATTATCAAACTTTTAGAAGCTGTGATGTGAACAGGCAATATTCTAAGTGAAAGCATTGGCATATTATTATTTACATGGGTATCATTCCGTATAGGCAAAGAAACAGACCCATATCCGCTCCTCATTTGATTTATCTTCAGGTCGAGAATCGGCATCCTTCGTTTCCAAGCTAACAAGCGAGGCGAAACGCCAGCGCTTTAGCGTTCAAGGTCTGTCTGGCAGGTTTACACATGGGACCGTCAGACCCTGAACAAGATCAATTTTCTGTTTAGGAATGTAAATCGATGACTAAATTGTATGTTGGCAACCTGGCCTGGTCTGCCACAGAAGATGATATCCGGGAACTGTTTTCCGATATCGGTGAGGTGCAATCTGCTAATCTGATCCTTGACCGGGAGACCCGTCGTTCCCGTGGTTTTGCTTTTGTTGAAATGGGCCAGGCTGATGCCGAGCGCGCCATTACCGAGTTGAATGGAAAAGATTTTCAAGGCCGTAGTTTAAGAATTAATGAAGCCCAGGAAAAGCCTCGACGCAACTCTGGCGGCGGTGGTGGCGGCGGTCGCTGGTAAGCACCAAATTCCGAATTTATCGCTTTACAACGAAGATTCTTGAGAACGGTAGGCTGATACGCCTGCCGTTTTCGATTGACTACTGACCAATCAGCCCAACTGGCTGATTGCGCTCTATTTCAACGTCCCCGGCTACTGAAGTAGGCGGGCCTAAGGCTCTCTGCTTCATAAAATAGTCCCATCCGGAATGCCATTCCATCAGGAAACGTCACTGAGATCCTGATCTCCGATTCACCCCTTTTCACCCCTCTGTAACAGATAAGCTTTAAACTGCGCTTCATGAAGCGTGAAATCCCAAGCAGGTCCATCGGACACAAAGTTGTTGATCGCAGACGCGAAGAGATTGAGCCACTGTTCGTCAGTTGTCGACAACAAAACAGGCCCATTGAGATTGGCCTCTACTTCAACGATCCATCCTGTCATGAGTTCATAGAGACCTGGCAGGTTGAACATCAGTTGAGACTGAATACCCATCTCGATCATCGTAAGCTGAGTGTTTTCAGTCTCGATGAGCATGAAAAGCTCCCTCTGCTGCAGCGACAGATCGAGCTCTCTCAGAGTTGGGGAGCCGACTACGGGATCAACCATCTATCCGCATTCTCTCTGAGTCGACGGGAAGCGTACCAGAGTGCTTTGATGGATAAGTTGACCGAACAACTTCATCTAATCAACAGTGTCTGCAGGAAGCATGACTTCCCAATCTATCTTGAGAACACCTATCATGACCTGAACTTCTATAAGCGGGTCTTCAAATCGATCATTGAAAACCAGTTCGACTATCTGCACTGCTGTTTCGATTTCGGCCATGCAAAGGTCTGGTCCAACCAACCGCTAGCCGAGTGGCTGGATTTCCTTGAGACGCTGAAAAACACCGGAAAGCGACTCCATTTTCATCTGCACACCAATCGGGGGCTATCCGACGAGCATCTCTCATTCATCGAGGCAGAGTGGTTGGATATCATTAAAGCGGACAGCTTCACGTTTCCGCTCAACAGCTTCGAAGCCATCGAACGGATTGATAGCCAATTTGCTGATTCGAGGAAGGTGATGGAGGTGCCAACCCATGACGCTGTTGAGAATCTGCACAAGGTCGTTGAAGAGTTCGAGCGGATCAGGCAATCGAAACAGCTGAGAAGCGCCTGATACCCACCAATCTTCAGCAGAACTGGTGCTTTAAAACCGTAGATAGACCCGACTATGCCGATTCCAGCGCTGCGATACGATCCTCCAGCGGCGGGTGACTGGCGAACAGCTTCTGGACTTTTCCCGCACTGATGGCGAATGCCGCCATCTCTTCCGGCATCGGTTCCGGCTCATGGGCCTGCTGTAATCGTCTCAGGGCTGCAATCATTTTGCCTCTACCGGCCAGATCCGCACCACCCTTGTCTGCCCTGAATTCACGCCAACGGGAGAACCACATGACGATTGTCATCGCCAGAATACCCAGCACGAACTCAGCAATTATCGAGACAATATAAAAGGCGGGTCCATAACCCCGTTCCGTCTTGAACACCACCCGATCCACAGTGTGACCGATGATTCTTGATAGAAAGACCACAAAGGTATTGACCACGCCCTGTATCAAAGAGAGGGTAACCATGTCCCCGTTGGCTACATGGCTGACTTCATGAGCCAGCACCGCCTCAACCTCGTCCCGGTTCATCTGCTGCATCAGGCCGGTGCTGACCGCAACCAGGGCATCGTTCTTGTTCCATCCGGTGGCGAAGGCATTGGGGGATGCGTGATTGAATATACCCACTTCCGGCATGCCAATACCTGCCCGCTGGGCCTGTGATTCAACAGTGGCTACCAACCAGCGTTCCACCTCATTGCCCGGAGCCTGGATAATCTGAACCCCCATGCTCCGCTTGGCCATCCATTTAGAGATGAACAGAGAGATCAGAGAGCCGGAAAAACCGATGACTGCGGAGTATACCAGCAGCGCATTGATATCCAGGTCGACCCCATTCTGCATCAGCAGACCTTCAATCCCGAGGAGTCTGAAGGTGATGCTGATCAAGGCCAGAATCGCCAGGTTGGTGCCAAGAAAGAGTGCAATCCTCATCATATCCGTTTCACGTCCTGATGGTTTTAAGCTGAAAAATTATCTATCTGAATATGGGATCATTGATAGTGATTTTCAACTGAAGTTCCCAATGACGCAGCATTGGCTACTTTACACGCCAAAAAGAGGGTATGGATCGTTGCCTGATTTTTGAAAAGACTCTTTGCGCTACAACCGGGCAGGTTTCAGGCTGACATCTTGGCCTTGCTATCCGTTGCGACAGAACGCTCATCACCCTCGACTGCCTGGTAATCGATACTGATGCGATCTCCGGCGATAGGTCGGAAAAAACCGTCCGCGAATGCCACATGATCCAGATGTTCACGATAACTGTCTATCACGGCAGGATGACAGAATTTCACCAGCCAGGTGTAGCGATAACCGGCACTCTCCTGTACTGCATCACCGGTGAAGACCCGGCGTACACCCGGAATGGCGCCAAGTACCCGTCGACCCTCCTCCATCATATGGTTGATCTGCTGCTCATCATCGATACTGGTGTTGTAGATGATCAGATGTTCCACCGGGAGCCAGGGATCGCATTCGGCTAGAACCTCCGAGGCGCGTCCGGCGGAGCCCCAGAGTGACATGCAGCGTGCCGCCTCCTCGTGGACTGCATCACTTACCCCTTGCATCAGACCGGTATAACCCAGCAGTTGTTGATCTGTATTCCCAGCCACGCAGGCACCGGCCGCATCGGCCAGAGCAGTGTAATAGTTGATCTTCGCAATACCATTTTCAATCAGCTTTTGATACTGCTCCTCAGAGAGTCCGGTACCGCCATGCAGCACCAGCGGAACGGCCAGCGATTGATTGATCTGCTGCAGACGCTCGAAATCAAGATTCGGCTCCCCCTTCATGCGACCGTGGACCGTACCGATCGAGACGGCCAGAAAATCCACCCCGGTCTGCTCTACAAACTGTCTGGCCTCATCGACCGAGGTATAGATCATCTCTCCAGGATGCTGTTCTGCATCCTCACCCTCCACCCCTGGCACATAGCCAAGCTCCCCTTCCACCGGAATACCGCAAGCATGTGCCATGGAGACGACCTGGGCCGTCGTCTCCACATTGTCCTTGTACGAAGTGTGGGAGGCATCAACCATGACACCATTGCAACCCAGCCGTATCGAGTCGATGGCAGACTCAAGGCTCTCACCGTGGTCCAGGTGAATCGCCACCGGAACCGAAGCGCGTTTTGCAGCTGCCTCGGCGGCAGCCATCAACAGTTCGAAATCGTAGTGCTGGAAATGGGACTCGGCCAGGGAGAGGATTACCGGCGAGGCCGTCTGCTCGGCAGCCGCCATCACACCTGTGACAAAATCCAGGCTGACCACATCGAAGGCACCCATAGCATAACCATTGGCGTGGGCGTGGCTAAGCATCTGTTTCATATTTACCAGCGGCACAGAATCTCTCCTTATTCCCAAAAGTGGTGTTTTGGCGGATAACGCTTTTCCCCGGCAACTTTACGCCTGCTTAACTGTTAGGTTAATTTAAATTAAACTAATATTTTGTTATATTTTGGTAAAACAATTGATCAGGCGATTAACACTCCATCAGCTGACCATATTCGCGGCCCTCGCGCAGCACGGAAATATGACCCGGGCTGCCAAAGCGCTGCACATGAGCACCCCGGCCCTGTCGATTCAGATCAAGCAGATGTCGGATGCGATCGGCATGCCGCTGCATGAGCAGATCGGCCGGAAACTCTATCTGACCGATGCAGGCAGACGGGTCGAAGAGGCCGCCCGTGATATTCTGAAACGGTTGGAGGCACTGGGCTCGGAGGTCGCTGAACTGCAGGGACTGGAGCAAGGCAGACTCAGACTCTCCATCATCACCACCGCCAAATACTTTGTACCCAAGTTACTGGGTTCATTTTGCCAACTCCATCCCGCGATCGAAGTCTCCCTGGACGTTGCGAATCGGGATCAGTGTCTGAATCGTCTGGAACGAAATCTC